>CAYMGZ010000091.1:0-9050 GCA_964390095.1 uncultured Lachnospiraceae bacterium
GGTATCCTCCAATGGATCAGTCAGAGTGAAAGCCCGGTATCATAGGAACTATGGTATCGGGCTTTCCGTATTTCATCTGCTATTTTTTTGTATCTCACTTGCGGTCATGCTGCGGCCATTCCCCATCCTTCTTTCTTCTTCCAAAACAATACATTCCGAAGCCTGCAGCTGCAAGGATCATCCCAATCAGGTAAAATTGGGAACCCTTCCATGCCATACCGGTATCCGGAAGCTCCGTTCCCGAAGTGTCCTGCCCCCCGGATGGATCCTCCGGCATGGCAGTTTCCCCGTTTTCCTCATCCTCCCACACGACAATCACATAATCCGATGCATGGGTGAACTTCCAGCTTGCCGTACCATCTTCTTTTATCTCCACCACCGTAATAAACTCCAGCCCTTCCGTTTGCGGATTATAATAGTAAAGGCTTGCATTATAGCCCGCGTTCTCGCTGCCAAGCGCAACGGTCAGGGTTGCCGTAAGTCCAAACTCCCCATCATAGGCGAGGCTGACCTGTATGGTGTAGCGCTCCCCGGTTATGGTATTGATGACATCCACCGGGATGGCATTCGTGCCCATCTGTACCGAGAAATCAATATCCCCCAGCTTCTCTGCCGTGATGTCCTCCCCGCAAATACTCCATAAAATTCCATTCCCAAGATCAAGGACAATCGTGACATCCCGGTCACGGATGCTTTCCAGCACATCTTTCGGTACTACTGCTGCCCCGTTCATATCCACTACAACGCTGCTGCCATCCTCTAACCGGTCAATCACATCAACAACCGCACCCCAGCCCTTTTTGATATTCCCGTCTTCATCGATCCGAATAAACGGTTCTCCCCTCTTAGGCTCATCGGTATCTTCCCTATCCTCATCCGGATTTTCAATGGCCGGGCTTGGTTTCCTTGTCGGCTCCGGGCTTGGCACATCGGTCGGGGTTGGTTCCCCTGTCGGCTCCGGGCTCGGCACATCGGTCGGGGTTGGTTCCCCTGTCGGCTCCGGGCTCGGCACATTGGTCGGGGTTGGGTTCCCTGTCGGCTCCGGGCTCGGCACATTGGTCGGGCTTGGGATCCCTGTCGGTCTCGGGCTCGGCGCATCGGTCGGGGTTGGTTCCCCTGTCGGCTCTGTACTCGGCGCATCGGTCGGGCTTGGTTCCCCTGTCGGCTCTGTACTTGGCGCATCGGTCGGGGTTGGTTCCCCTGTCGGCTCTGTACTTGGCGCATCGGTTGGACTCGGTGTCGTTGTCGGCTCCGTGATTGGCTCTTCTTCGATTACAACCTGCAGATCGGATCCTGTTACACCATCTGTATAATTCCCTTTCGCCGAAATTTTTGCCTTAACCAAATATGTTCCCACATCCGTCGGAAGCCCCAACGTATACGTTTCTTCCCCGTCCTTCCGATACTCATACTGGATCGGACCGTTGGATTCTTCTGAAAATTCCTCACCATTTACCAATTCTACCTCTAACCCCTGCTTAAGCTCCTGCCCAAGCTCCGTGAGGTTTCCGTTATAAACCTTTGAGGATTCCTTCCAGCTCAATTTCGGAGTCGCCTGCTTGATCTCAAATGTTCCCACCCCAATAGTTGGTGCAAAAACGCCGGTACAGGAAACAGAAACTGTAGCCGTTCCCGCGTTGAGATTGTTTGAATAACTTACTTCATAATCCCCTTCCCCTAATGGGAGACCTTCCAATAAAACCTTAATCGGCGATTCCAGTGTCTGTTCCTTCCCGTTGTAAACTTTCTCGCCCTCTGCCCCAAGCTCCACGGTAACCGTTGGGGAAGGGGCTTGATCTCCTACAAAGCAATAACCCGGAATGCTCCTCTGATCCGTAGCCAGTTCGATTGGCTGGCCGTTTTCCCCTTTGTAGTAGGGACTATTCTCTGAATAGCTCTCCAAAAAAGACTGCAATAAATTTGATTCCGTCAAAGTGCTCTCGCTCGCATCAATGGCGCTGCCGCTGACCGCCCGGAGCGCCCCTGAAGAAATCCCTACAATTCCCTCTCCTTCCACCTGCAATGCCGTTGTTCCGGCAGAAACGCACCCATTCGTCAGCTTTATCGTTCCTCCCGTAACTTTTATCCCCGTATCGCCCTGAGTATAAACATACACACTATTCTGGGTATCACCACCCAAAGAAATTTCACCGTCGGAAACCTCAAAAGCAGTACCCTTCGTGTAGATTGCACCGGGACCATTGACCTGGAAATTCCCCGAAATCATTTGAAACGCCACATCATCCATCTGTGAGGTAATGGTATGCCCATTTAACTCCAGATAAGTTATTACAGGGCATTCCACTGATATACACTTTTCCAGTTCCACATTTTCAAGCAGGGTAACATATATTTCCCCAGAGCCTTCCACTGCATCATCTAGTTTTTCAAAAGCCTCCTCCAGACTTTCACTATAATACTTTACCCCTGCAGAACTATTACGAACCTGCACTCTTGACCCCGGCGGCACGGCATCCCCCGTATCCCCAGCACCTTCTTCCTGTGCCACCACACCAAACAGCCCACTGCCTCCATGCAGGATACCGCACAACAGAACAAGCGTCAACAAAATGCCGACACTGCGCCTCAATTTTTTCTTTCCTTTCTTCATACGCTCAAAGCCCTCCAATTTGAAAATGTTAAAACAATGTAAAAACAATGCGCAAAAAAGACAAAAACGCATTATTTCTTTATCATATCATCCTATTCCCAAAAAACAAGCCATCTGGCAGGAACGTCAATTTTCTGGCAGGAAATTTTTCCGGCAAGAAAATTTTTCTTGCCAGAAAATTTTCAAATACAGCACTTTTCACAAATTTTCCCCCTCGTTTTCTACATCCCTGCACACCAAGAAGCTTGACACCTTCTCCCCCATCCCTTATAATAATCTCATCAAGTATTCACTTGACTATTTCACTATTCACTGAAATAAATTCAGAAAGGAAAGGTATTTTTCATGGCAAAACTTTATGTCAATCCGGGCAACCCGAAAAGCAAGATCAACAAAGAGCTGTACGGGAATTTTTCCGAGCATCTTGGCAGGTGCATCTACGAGGGGCTATACGTCGGTGAGGATTCCCCAATCCCGAACACGAACGGCATGCGCAACGATGTCGTAAACGCCCTGCGGGAAATGAAGCTCCCGGTACTGCGTTGGCCGGGTGGGTGCTTTGCGGATGAGTACCACTGGATGGACGGCATCGGCCCGAAGGAAAAAAGGAAAAAAATCGTCAATACCCACTGGGGCGGTGTGGTGGAGGACAACAGCTTCGGCACACACGAATTCATGGAACTTTGCCGCCAAATCGGCTGTGAGACCTACATCAACGGCAATGTCGGCAGCGGCACGGTGCGCGAGATGTCCGAGTGGGTGGAATATATGACCTTCTCCGGCATATCCCCGATGGCAGACCTGCGCAAGGAAAACGGGCACGAAGAGGCATACACTGTTAATTATTTCGGCGTAGGCAACGAAAACTGGGGCTGTGGCGGCAATATGCGCGCTGAGTATTACGCAGACGAGTACCGCCGTTACCAGACCTATGTGCGCAATTACTACAACGATAAAAAAATCTACAAAATTGCCTGCGGCCCGAACGCCGGTGACTACAACTGGACGGATACCCTGATGAAAGTTGCAAAAAACTACATGGACGGGCTTTCCCTCCATTACTATACGGTACCAAAGGACTGGGACCACAAGGGCAGTGCGACACAATTTGACGCGGCGGAATACTACCTCACACTGCACAAGGCATATTATATGGAAGAATTGATCCACCGCCACGGCGCGATCATGGACCGCTACGACCCGCAGAAAAAGGTTGGCCTGATTATTGATGAATGGGGCACATGGTTTGATGTGGAACCGGGCACGAACCCAGGCTTCCTCTACCAGCAGAACACGATGCGCGACGCGATGGTGGCCGCCATCAACCTAAACCTCTTCAACAAGCACAGTGACCGCGTAAAAATGGCAAACATCGCGCAGCTCGTCAACGTGCTGCAGGCCGTGATCCTCACCGAGGGCGAGAAGATGCTGCTCACGCCGACCTACCATGTATTTAAGATGTTTAACCGCCATCAGGATGCCACCCTGCTTGACAGTTCGCTTGCCACCGAACAGATCGGCACGGATGAAAACAAGATCCCGAACCTGACCGAATCCGTTTCCCGCGCGGCGGACGGCAGCATAACGGTCACGCTCGCAAACCTGTCGCTGGATGCTACCTATCCGGTTGAGACCGTATTTGCACAAGGGACCCCGGATACCGTTTCCGGCAAGATCTTAACCGGCGCGATGGATGCCCACAATACCTTCGACGCACCGGAAAATGTAAAGGCCGTGGATTTCATGGACGCGAAAATCACAAATGGTACCGTATCCTTCGACATCCCGCCGTGCAGTGTTGTTTCGCTGAACGTGACGTTAAAGTAATTTCTAGCTGAAAAATAGCTGAAAACGAAAAGCCGCCGCAGGCGGCATAGGGTTCTCCTGCCCAGCCTGCGGCGGTTTTTCTTTCGGGATCAATTTGGGAAATATTTACATTGATTCGCCCACGGCAGGACACGCCTCCTCCCAGTTCCCCGATGTGTATGTCTCATCCACCATATCCGCAATACCCGCCAGCAGCATCACGATGCCCTGCACCTTGTGCGGGCGCACGATATAGACCCCCTTCTGTGCCGGGTCGGTATCATCTTCCGCCAAAAGGTCCGCCGCCAACAATGGCTTCATATGGTGGTAAACCTGCCCGGTGGAATTCATTCCACACACCGTTACAAGCTCCGCCACCGTGCGCGGTTTCTGTAAAACGGCAAGCAGTATGTTCAGGCGGTCGTCATTTCCAATACAGCGCAGCACCTTTTCCGCCATATGGTTTTCAATCAGTGGGATAAGCTGGCTCTCCACGTCCATATGCTTTTTGACCCAGCAGGACTGCCGCCCGCCGGACGCAAATACACCCATATAGTTGACCAGCCCGCTCACCCCCCTCTCTCCTGCAAGCCGACAAAGTTCCTGCAGCTGCCCGTCCATTTCCACATCCGAATGCAGCCCGGATATGACTTCCACTTCCCCGACAAACTGCCTGCTGCCAGATTTTCCCTCCTGTTTCACGCTTCCGGTATCCCTTTGCACAAACTGTTGCAAAAGGCTTCGGATCTCCTCAATCTCTTTTTTCAGACCGTCAATCTCCATCCCGTAATCCCTGTCCATAATAATTGCCCCTTTCGAAAAAATGTCCTGTTGTTACACTGCCACGATATATCGTAGCTATAGAATACCACAGGTTTTCTATTTTGTCAATACGTAAATCCGTAATTTCGTAATTCCGGATTTCCGTATTGGCAGGCAAGTTATGGACTACCATGCCGCAGCCTCACAAAATATCCTTCCTTGTATACCAAAAAAATGCCGTCAAAACCCCCGCAACCCCATAAAACATCCCACAGCACACAAGCCCCGCATCAAGGCTTTTGCTGCTGACAATCCCCGCGCCGTCCGCATATGCAAACGGCGTGATATACTTCAAAAACCCTGCATGTTCCGACATATTCGCTATCAGATTCAAAAAGTAGAGCACGACCGCCATGCCAAGGCCAATCCCCGCCGTTCCCCTGCGCAAAAACGCAGATATCCCAAAACATACCCCCGCAAGCTCCAATTGCAAGAGCAGGTACGCCAGATGCAAAAGCCCGGTCTCCCGCCACAAAATCTCCTCGCCGGCCAGGCACATGCAGGCCAGACAAACCACACCGACACAAAAATTGAAAATAAGAACCGAAAGCATGACCGCCGCAAGCTTTTTCGCCACAACGCGCCCGCGCCCAACCGGATGGGTCAACAAGAATTCCGCCGTGTGCTCCCGCTCCTCCTTCGCCAGCGCCCCCACCGCGCAAAGCGCCGCAAAAAGCGCGCCGCCAAGTCCTAGGATGTTGCCGCACTCCACCGCATAAAACCCGGCAAATGTTCCGAAATCCACGCGGTCCATCCCAAACGCCTCCGTAAATCCTCCCATCGACGCAAACATCTCACTCATCCCGTCCATCTCACCTTGCATCTGCGGAAAAATGAAAATGCAGATTGCAAGCAAAAAGGCAACGGCCGCAGTCCACACAGCGAGCGCCACCCGCCCTTGGCGCAGTTCATGCCGTATTAAAACCATTATCCAAAATCCTCCTTTCCCGAAAACAAAACTTTCCCGAAAACCAAAGCTTCTTAGGCTTCTTCGCTTTGCCCTCCCCCCTCTCCTGCCTGGTAATAATGCATAAAAATCTCCTCCAGGTCCGGCTCTGCCACCGAAAGGTCCTCCACCTCCTGCCCGTACAGCACCGCCAGCAATTCCTTAACCTTTCCGCTGTAAAGGAAGCTAATCTCCCGCTCCCCAACCTGCAAATCCCGTATCCCTAAAAGCCCTGCGATATCCACCTTCCCCCTCACCCGCACCCGCTTTGCACCCGTGTCCGCAAGCGCCTCCACACGGTCACAGGCCAACATACGGCCTTCCCGGATCACCGCCGCGCGGCCGCAATATTGCTGCACCTCCGAGAGAATATGGGAGGAAAGGAAAATGGTTGCCCCGGCATCATGGTGCTCCTTTAGGATGGAAAAGAATTCCCGCTGCATCAGCGGGTCAAGCCCGCTTGTCGGCTCATCAAGGATACAAAGGCGCGGCGCATGCTGCAGGGCACACACAATGCCAAGCTTCTTGCGGTTGCCAAATGAAAGCTCCCGCACCTTCTTTTTCGGGTCCAACTGCAGCCGCCCGCAAAGTTTTTTTGCCGCTTCCGTGCAATCTTTCCCGCGCAGTTTTGCCGAGAAGGAGATCACTTCCCCCACCCTAAGCTCCGGGTAAAAAACCGCCTCCGAAGGCAGGTAGCCCACTTCCCCCAGAACAATTTCCGGGCAGGCGGCCGCCTCCTTCCCGAAAATCTTTGCCTGCCCGGCATCCGCCTTTAACAGACCCAACAGCGTGCGGATCGTCGTGCTTTTCCCCGCCCCGTTCCTGCCGATAAACCCAAAGAACTCCCCCTCCCCCACCGTAAGCGAAAGCCCGCAAATCCCCCGCGCTTTCCCGTAAGATTTCGTAAGATCCGAAATTTTGATTGCCTCCAAATTTTCCCCTCCTTTTTTTTCTTATTTTTCCATTTATTTCCTTATCGATTCCCTTCCTGGTTCCCCTGCCCTCTTCCCTGCCCCTTTTCTATCATACCCTACCCGGATTCCTGCCGCCCCCTTTTGTCATGTATTCTTTCCCGCTTCCGGACATGCCGGGGCCGCTTTGCCCCTGGCACAAACAATCCACAAAACCCAGCGCGCAGCCAGCCATTGCACCCTACCAGCACAATCCCACTACTCCTTTTTCAAATACACGCTTTTCCAAAAATCCAACAACCTCAAAAAATCCCGTTCCATCCGCCCAACATCCAGCCCGCCACGCTGTAACATTTCCCATAGGTACCCTTCCGAAGCCCAATACATTTCCCGGTACATCATTTCCAAATCAAGCCCCGGCACAAACTGCCCCCGGTCAAGGCGCATCAGGACCTTGTCCGCCTTGACCTGAAAATATCGGCGGTAGCTTTCCTGCACCGCCTTGCAAATCTCCTCCTCCCTCTCATAGAAAGCCTTGACCGCAAAAAGCCCCATATCGGGATATTCCGCCAACAACCGCAGCTTCGCCTGCATCCCCCGGTACATGGCATCAAACAGATCCTCCTGCTCATAGCAGGAAAATTCTGTCAGGTATTGCATCGTAATCTTTGCGCAGCGGTCCCACAAAAACAGGTAAAGCTCCCGCTTATTTCCAAAATAATAAAACAGCAGCGACTTGCTAATCCCCGCTTCCGCCGCAATCTCCCCCATCGGGCTTTTCTTGTAGGAATTCCTTGAAAACACGCGCCAACCTGCCCGCAAGATACATTCCTGCTTTTCCGGCGGCAACCCAAAAAATTTTTCGTTCATGCACCCTCCCAAAACAAATCTTAAAACCATTATAAATCCATTGACCGTTTTGCGGAAGACCCTATTTCCCATCCATCCGGCCAGCGCTTTTCCAAACCACTTCCAATTCCGCCCCCCAATGGGTAACCCTGCCCCTGCAACACAGCCCTGCTGGCAAGGCATGTTGTAAACCTTCACCAATCCTGTTGCCCCCATATGGGATGCACCATAAAAACAGGGTGCATAGACATTCCCTATACACCCTAATACCGTATCACTATTCTTCCGCAATCTTTGGCAATGGTTCTTCCACAGACAAAAATCTGTCATCCCTCAAAATCACTCGTTATCACACAGGAAGTATAGGAATAACCATCAATATCCGCCGTCATCTTTTGGAATAAATCCATTGCTTTTTCACAATCGTCCCTGTCCATAATCGTAAAATGATAGTCCTCACCAGCCCCATCAAAATTAACAATATATAACTCTTCTAATTGTGCAGAAAGTTCGGCCAGCCATTCCACAATACAGTCATCATCCGAAAATTTTTCTTTATCGATTGTAAGATTTAACCCCCGCGCTGTCTCGAGATTCTCAAGAAACCAAAAGAAATCCTCCAGCTCCGGTGCACCGGCATCCGAAGAAATAAGATAATATTGTGGTTTTACCAACTGTTTGTCCGCATCGGCAATATTCCCGAACGGATCACCCGGTTCGGTGTCATTCCCGGAAAGTACATACAAAATATCCGGAATACCGCCATACTCGTCCGCCGCATGTTCCAAACATTCCTTACACCGGCAAAATACCTCCTCCTTATGCCCGCAAAGAATCAGGTCGCAAAAGCCTTTCAATGCCTCCAATTGGGTTGAATAAAGTGCCATGTTTCTTTCTCCTTCCATAATGTATTACAGTCATTATACCATGTCCTTCGGACATGTTCCCTCCGGGGGATGCACACGATTCGCCAAGGAAAATGTCCTCCCTTTGGTCGGACGGCGAACCGGCGCTGGTATAATATCTGGCGATATTATACCATGTCGTTCCGACATGTTCCCTCCGGGGGATGCACACGATTCGCCAAGGAAAATGTCCTCCCTTT
>CAYMGZ010000092.1:0-8997 GCA_964390095.1 uncultured Lachnospiraceae bacterium
GCTCATCAAATATTTCTCTTCCTCCGGCACCTGCATCACATAGCCAAGGGTTCCCATCGTGCGCGGCACAATCGTAATTTTCTGCACCGGCTCCGCCTTTTTTTCCAGCGCCGTGACAAGAGCGTGCCCGATCTCGTGGTACGCCACGATTTTTTTCTCTTCCGTGCCCAGGATGCGGTCTTTTTTCTCCTTGCCCGCGATCACGACCTCAACCGACTCAAACAGGTCCTCCTGCGTCACAACCGTCCTGCCCTCCTTGACGGCAAGAATTGCCGCCTCATTGATGATATTGGCAAGGTCGGAACCAACCACGCCGGAAGTCGCAAGCGCAATCGCCTCCAGATCGACCGAGTCATGCATCAGCACATTTTTCGCGTGCACTTTTAAAATCTCGATCCTTCCCTTTAAATCCGGCTTATCAACAATGATGCGCCGGTCAAAACGTCCCGGGCGCAGCAGCGCTTTATCTAACACCTCCGGCCGGTTCGTCGCGGCCAGTATCACGATCCCCTTGGAGGTATCAAAACCATCCATCTCCGAGAGCAATTGGTTTAACGTCTGCTCCCGCTCGTCATTGCCACCGCCGTAATGGGAATCACGGCTTTTCCCGATGGCATCGATCTCATCGATAAATACAATGCAAGGTGCCTGGCTCTGCGCCTGCCGGAACAGGTCACGCACGCGCGATGCGCCGACACCGACAAACATTTCCACGAAATCCGAGCCGGAGAGCGAGAAAAACGGCACCTTCGCCTCGCCCGCCACCGCCTTGGCAAGCAGGGTTTTCCCGGTTCCGGGAGGCCCGACAAGCAGCGCACCCTTCGGGAGCTTTGCCCCGATGCGGGTATATTTCCCCGGGTTGTGCAGGAAATCAACCAGCTCCGTAACGGACTCCTTCGCCTCGTCCTGCCCCGCGACATCCTTGAACGTGACACCGGTTTCCTTCTCCACATAAACTTTGGCATTGCTCTTGCCAACGCCCCCCATCATGCCGCCATTCTTGGTCAACATACGGAACAAAAGAATCATAACAATATAAATTAACACAAACGGCAATACATAAGAGAGTATGATATCAAAGATCGTGACCGATTTGTCCGTGTAGGTCGCCGTGTACCGAATCCCCGCCTCCTCGCAGCGCTGCTGCAATCCCGTGTCATATGGGAAATAGCCGGTATAATACGTAATGCCGCTGTTGTAATCAACACCCGAAGTCACCGGTGTGAGCACGATGCGTTCCTTGTCCGGCTGAACCTCGATCGCCGAAAGCTTCCCCTGCTCCAAAAGGTCAATGAACTCACTGTATGTGACCTCCTTGAGGGTGCTTGCCTCCATCTGCTTTGACATATAGGAAAACGAAAATACGACAAACAGTGCCGCAACCAGACAGAAAATCCAGCTAAAGCGGTTGTTCCTCCTGTGGTTATTGTCCGGTCCCCCTCCATTGGGGTTTTGGTTATTTTGTTGGTTGTTCTGATTCTCCATGGGATCTCCTTATTTTAACGGTAACTTTTCTTTTTCTTTTCACGAATATTATAGTCATTACTTTTCCATAAATCAAGCAGATTGACAGCGAATTCACGTAAATTTCATTTTTGGAACAAATTTTGCAGTTCCCGCCCGCCGCCGTGTGCAGATGAAAACCGTCAAAACCCCCAAAATTTCCGTGAAATAATACTAGATTTTTTCTGCCGGGTGTGCTATGATGGATTATGTTTTTATTGGGATCCGCTTTGCGGCACTAACAAAGGCGTTAGCGTTTAAAACAGAGTATTATCGGCCGGAACAGCCAAAAATATACCTGTTTTAGATGCTTTTTTTATGCTTTAAGCCCGGACAGTGCCCCGGAGGAATTTTTTCGGAGGAACGGAGAAAAAATCCCTCTGCCAATGTTAGGGTACTGGAAGGGGATATGCGGAACTCAAAATAGGAGGAAAAGAGATGGAAAGATATGCTATCATGGTAAAAGGAATCGTCCGTTACGAAGGGAAGTACCTGCTTGTGGAGCGCTGGTACGATGACCGCATCGAGAACCCGTACCAGTGGGAATTTGTGGACGGGCAGATCGAGTTCGGGGAGGAGCCGGATAAGGCGGTGATCCGCCTGATCCGTGAGCAGACAGGTTTACAGACAATCATCGACCGGATTGCTTACACCTGGTCATACATGGTCGGTGACGTGCACCATATCGGCATCAGCTATGAGTGCATGGCGCTTGGCGACGAGGTGATTTTATCCGAGGAACTGCATGATTCCCGCTTTGTGAAGAAAGAAGAATTCCGGGATTACATCACGAACGGGAAGCTCCTCGGTGACTTGGAGCGCGCGTTTGACCTGATGTAGACGGAGCAGGATGAGGGATCGGTATGGTTACATTAATAAAAAACGGCTATGTGGTCAACCCGGCTACCGGGCTTTGCGGCGTGAACGATGTGCTCATTGTGGATGAGACCGTGGCAGAAATTGCGCCAAAGATCGAGAAGGAAGCACATCTTGTGATGGACGCTGGGGGAAAATATGTGATGCCGGGCTTTGTTGATCTGCACGAACATTTACGGGAGCCGGGCTTTGAGTACAAGGAGACGATTGCGACGGGCTCCATGGCGGCGGCAGTGGGCGGTTTTACGACCATCTGCGCGATGCCGAACACAAAACCGGTCATTGACAGTAAAGCCATGGTGGAGTATCTGAATTATAAGTCGGCAGAAAATGCCGCCATCAATGTCATCCCGGTCGGTGCGGTAACGCTTGGCCAGCGCGGGGAGCGGCTTGCGGATATCGGGGGCATGGCAGAAGCCGGGGCGCTGGCGCTGAGCGAGGACGGGAAATCCGTGATGGATCCGCTTGTATACAGGGCTGGTATGCAGGAGGCTGCGCGGCTTGGGCTTTTGGTGATGGCGCACTGCGAGGACCGCACACTTTTGGCAGGCGGCGTGCTGAATGCGGGGAAAAAGGCAAAGGAACTTGGGCTGCCCGGCATCACGAACTCAGTGGAGGACGTGATTGTGGCAAGGGACATCCTGCTTGCGAAAGAGACCGGGGCCAGGCTGCACCTGTGCCATTGTTCCACGGCGGATTCCGTGGCGCTTGTGCGCATGGGCAAGGAACTTGGCGTGAAGCTTTCGGCGGAGGTCTGCCCGCACCATTTTGCGCTGACGGAAGATGATATCCCACGGGATAACATCCTATGTGATGCCGCAAATTATAAAATGAACCCGCCGCTGCGGACAAGGGCGGATGTGGATGCGCTAATTGCAGGTCTTGCGGACGGGACGATGGAAGTGATTGCGACGGACCACGCGCCGCATTCCAGGGAAGAAAAAAAGCGGCCATTTCAGGATGCGCCGTTTGGTATCGTCGGGTCGGAAACAGCGTTTGCCATCTCCTATACCACCCTTGTAAAAGGCGGGTACCTGACGCTGCCGCAGCTTGTGGAAAAGCTCTCGGTGAACCCGGCAAAAATCCTTGGGATAAAGAAGGGGGATATCTCGGCCGGACACACGGCAGACCTGGTGATCGCGGACCTGGAACAACCCTATGTGGTCGATGTGGAAAAATTTGCATCGAAAGGGAAGAATTCCCCGTTCGGGGGCAGGACGGTGTATGGCAAGGTGCTGCTTACCATGGTGAATGGTGAGGTTGTATACGAGGCATAAAAATAGGATAGGCAATCCCGTAAAGATAAAAGAAACAGAAAGGTGTAAAAATCAATGATCGATACGTTGGTAAGAAAAATCCAGGAAAAAAATGCCCCCATTGTGGTAGGGCTTGACCCGATGCTTTCCTACATCCCGGAGCATATCGTGGGGCGGGCGGTTGAGGAAAAAGGGGAGACCCTTGAGGCAGCGGCGGAGGCGGTATGGCAGTTTAACAAGGAAATCGTGGACGCAACCTGTGACTTGATCCCGGCGGTAAAGCCGCAGATTGCGATGTATGAACAGTTTGGCGTGCCGGGGGTGGCGGCATTTGCAAAAACCGTGGAATACTGTAAGGAAAAAGGTCTGGTTGTGATCGGCGACATCAAGCGCGGCGACATCGGTTCCACTTCGGCGGCATACGCGGCAGGGCATCTTGGCAGTGTGAAGGTCGGGAACACCGTACTGCGCGGTTTTAAAGAAGATTTTGTAACCGTGAACCCTTACCTTGGCACGGATGGCGTAAAGCCTTTTGTTGATGTGTGCAAGGCGGAACATAAGGGGATTTTTGTGCTTGTCAAAACCTCGAACCCGTCAAGTGGGGAATTCCAGGACCGGTTAATCGACGGGAAACCGCTCTATGGGCATGTGGCGGACCAGGTCAATGCGTGGGGGGAGGGGTGTGTGGGCAAATGCGGCTACAGTGCCGTCGGCGCAGTCGTGGGCGCAACTTACCCGGAACAGGGGAAGGCACTGCGGGCACAGATGCCAAAAGCGTATATCCTTGTGCCAGGTTACGGCGCGCAGGGCGGTAGGGGAAAAGACTTAGTTCATTTCTTTAACAAAGATGGCCTTGGGGCAATCGTCAATTCCTCCCGCGGTATCATTGCGGCCTACAAGCAGGAGCAGTATGCAAAATTCGGGGCAGGGCATTTTGCGGAGGCAGCAAGGCAGGCGGTAATTGATATGGCCGAGGATATCAGGACTGCCGTACAGTGATGGATCATGATGGTTTGGCACCGCGCGGGGCTGGCGGTATGCCTAGAAGGGAGTAACCATGCAGAAGATGCTATGCCCGTTTTGTGATCATGAGATCAAGGGCAAAGGGAAATGTGATTTTTGTGGTTCCAGGGTTTCAAAACCGGTGATCGTGGAGACAACGGCGGAGCTTAACGCCACCGCCTCCGCGAACCCAAATGAATGTGATTGCAATTTACATGCGCCAAAGGAGCACCCGCATGACGATACATACCGTGACAGCGAGGACGCGTCCTATCAGGAAGATTATGAGAGGGCGTATGGGGCGGATTCTGCGCAGGGGACAGGCGCACAAAGTACAGGCGGAGGGGGTGAGGAGGGCAGGCTCTCTTCCAGTGCGGCGGCAGGCCGCCAGATCGGCGCGGGTGCACCAAACGGAGCACCGCGCCGTGCCGTGCTTGCGAGCGAGGCGGTGGAGCGCGCGACGGCTTCCGGTGATATCAAGCCGGGCAAGACAACAGGGCAGAAAGTCGGGAGGGTGATCCTGATTATTTTGGCCGTCAATGTTGTATTGCAGATTCTTTTTGCTATTTTAGGATTGTTATAAGGTTTCTGAATGGACGTTTATGCCTCCTCTGCGCCGGTGGAATCTTTTTTCCGGCATTTCACCGCGATAAAAAAGAGCAGGAGGATTGCGAGGGCAGGCAGTAAAATATTTTTGTAGCGGGTGTACCAGCTGGTGACCACAGGCCAGTTGTCCTGTAAAAAATATCCAAGCCCGCAAAGAAGCGCATTCCAGAAAAAGATCCCGACAAAAGAGTAGGCGAGGTAGGCGGCAAGCGGCAGGCGCAGGGCTCCCGCGACAAAACCGAGGTAGGTGCGGCACAGCGGGATAAAGCGCCCAAGCAGGACAATCTGTGCCCCCTTTTGCTGGAAATATGTATAGGAAGTTTCAAGGCCATGTCTGGTTTTAGGGAAACGTTTCATGATCCGTTCGAGGAACGGGGTACCGCCAAAACGTCCGACCCCATAACAGATGGTCGTGCCAAGCAGCCCGGCGATGGCGGAGAGCAGCACGAGCAGCGGGTAAAAAATCCCCTGCCTTGCGGCGAGCGCCCCGCAAAAAGGGAGGACGATCTCGGAGGAGACCGGGAAGCAGGCATATTCAAGCAGGATAAAGAGCAGCATTGCGGGCATCCCATAAGAAGTGAGGAAAGAAAAAAGCCAGTTCATGAAAACCCCATATCCGCGCCGTGTACAGGAAACTGACACGGCGCATATTTGTTCTTGGGATAAAGTATGTATGGCAGATGGAAAATATGCGCAGGGATTTTTTGGGGGAAGGGATGATGGAAAACGGGAAAAGAAAGCGGGTTGGAAAAAAAAATAAAAATATAAAAATAAATGAAAGGATTGGCGGAGCTCTAACGTATTGTTAGTATAAGAACAAAGAAACCATTTCAATAATTAACAGCAAAGATTCCCCTTCCTCTTCGGTGGGGGAGGAATTGCAGAAACAAAACATCACAGGCTGCCCTTATACCGGGCAGGGAAAGAGAGGAATCCGATGGCAAAGAGAAAAACAGTTCTGGCACTTACCCTTGCGGGTGCATTGATCGTGGGGCAGGCGGGCGTAGTGGCGTTTGCGCACGGGCACAGGGGAGGCTGTGGCAGAAGGCAGGTGGCGTATGAGCTTTGTGGGGTGGAGGACTGCAATGTGACATGCCTGCACAAGCACGATGGCGTATACTATTGCGGGCATTTCATCGGTGACGGCCATGATTACCATGAGGAATGCAACGTCGATGGCTGCCTGCTGACCGGGGAGCATGAGCATGACGGGGTAGTCTGCCTGCCATGCGCGGACACGCACCGCACGGGGGGCTGCCATTCCACACGCAGGGGGCATTGCCATTAAATTATTGAAAACCCACGGGGGACAATGATGAGAACGGAAGAAGAAACTGAGCGGGCGGTTGCGCTTTATGCGGATACCGTCCGCCGCATATGTTTTATGCATTTAAAAAAATATGAGGATGTGGAGGATGCGTTTCAGGAAGTATTCCTAAAATATTTCCTCCATGATGAAAATTTTGAGAGCCATGCCCACGAAAAGGCATGGCTTATTCGGGTTACGGTCAATGTCTGCAGGGATATGCTGCGAAACCCGTTTTGCAGGCGGGTTTCCTCGTTTGAGGACATCGCTTATGAACCATTTTACATACAGAAGGAGGAGGGTGAGCTGCTTGGCTGTATTTTGGAGATGCCACAGAAATACCGGGATGTCCTCTATCTGTTTTATTATGAAGGTTACTCCGCCGTGGAAATTGCGGGGTTGATGCGCCGGAAAGAAAACACGGTCTATACATGGCTTGCGCGGGCAAGGAAGATATTGCAGGAAAAGCTGGGAGGTGATTTCATTGGACCATAAAGCGTTTGGGGTTTTTGGGAAAATCCATGCGGAGGAAGACCTGAAACAGAAAACCACCAGTTACCTGCGGGCCAGGGTCGCAAGGCGGACGGGGCGGCAGCGGACGTTCCGGATCGCGGCGTGCATGTTTTCGCTCACATTTTTGCTCTTTTGTGGCGCACTGTTTTTGCGGGCATATTTCACCCCCATTGCCTATATTGATTTTGACGTGAACCCGGCCGTCGAGCTGAAGGTCAACCGCTTTGGCCGGGTGATCGCCGCCCATGCGTACAACGATGACGGGCAGGAAATTTTAGAGTACGTGAATGTGGCCCACCAAAGCTATGGGGAGGCTGCGAAACGCCTGCTTGGCGCGATGGAGGGCGAGGGATACTTAAAGCCGGAAACACTTCTGTCCATCACGGTGCAGACCGGGGAGGCGGACCGGGAGGGGAGCATGTTAAAAGAACTTCAGGAGGTGATTGCGCAGGGGGGGCAGGCAGGGAACTATGATGTCCCCACGGAGGTTTACGCAGTCACCGAGGAAGTCAAGCACTGTGCCAATGAGCATCAGGTCAGCCCGGCGAAATACCTTGCGATCGAGGGGCTGATCGAGGTGGACCCGGAGGCGGATTTTGAGTCCTGCAAAGGGCAGTCCGTGCATGAACTGCGCGAAAGGGCAAATGAGTGCGGGCAGGGCGGGGAACACCACGGCCGGGAGGAGGACCAGGATGTGCAGGATTCCTCCGGCAGTGGGGATGACCCGGATTCCCACGGTCACCACGGCGGCCATCACCGCTGAGAAAAACTTCCGTTAGCCACGTTCGGATAAAAAATCCATGACTGGCTGGCGGAAGTTTTATATTCTGGAAAAAGATGTGACAAGATTCTGCATCCGGCTCTTGACAATACCCGTATCATTGTATACAATGGAACAAGTAAAATTTCAGCCGCCCATACCCGCGGCGTGAATGGAGGATTGGTAGTAGTATGCAGAACCGCAAAGTTTATTTAAACCGCCACAACAACCTGCTTTCCCTTGAGGAGCATATTTACGAGCTGGTTGATGTGAAAGAGCCAAATGTTTTCCGCAACCTGTTCCCTTACGACGAAGTGCCAAAGATCGCGTTCAACGACCGCATTGTGCCGCACAATATGCCGGAGGAAATCTGGATCACGGACACGACCTTCCGCGACGGGCAGCAGTCACGCGCGCCGTACACGACCGAGCAGATCGTGACGATTTTTGACTATCTCCACCGCCTTGGGGGGCCAAACGGCATTATCCGCCAGAGCGAATTTTTCCTTTACAGCAAAAAAGACCGCGATGCGGTGTATAAATGCATGGAACGCGGTTATGAATTTCCGGAAGTGACCTCATGGATCCGCGCGAACAAGAAGGATTTCCAGCTTGTGAAGGACATCGGCATGAAGGAGACGGGGATTCTGGTCAGCTGCTCCGACTACCATATTTTCTATAAGATGAAAATGACGAGAAGCCAGGCGATGGAACATTACTTAAGCATCGTGCGCGAATGCCTTGAGACGGGCGTTGCGCCGCGCTGCCATCTGGAGGATATCACGCGCTCGGACATCCACGGTTTCGTGATTCCGTTTTGCTCGGAGTTGATGAAGCTTGGCGCGGAGTACGGCATCCCGGTCAAGGTGCGCGCCTGCGACACGATGGGCTACGGTGTGAATTTTTCCGGTGCGGTGATCCCAAGGTCCGTGCAGGGCATTATTTACGCGCTGAATACACACGCGGGCGTTCCGGCGGAGCTTTTGGAGTGGCACGGGCACAACGATTTTTACAAGGCGGTCACGAATTCCACGACGGCGTGGCTTTACGGCGCGAGCGGGGTAAACTGCTCGCTGTTCGGGATTGGCGAGCGCACCGGGAATACGCCGCTTGAGGCGATGGTATTTGAGTACGCGCAGTTAAAAGGGACGCTTGACGGCATGGACACCAAGGTG
>CAYMGZ010000093.1:0-8971 GCA_964390095.1 uncultured Lachnospiraceae bacterium
GGGGGTTATATTATGATCAAAGAAGCAATTTACAAATTAGTAAACAATGAAGACCTATCCTACGAAATGGCAGAAACCGTCATGGACGAAATCATGGGCGGCGAGGCATCGCAGATCCACATGGGTTCCTACCTCACCGCACTGCGCATGAAAGGCGAGACAATCGAGGAAATCACGGCAAGCGCCGCCGCCATGCGCAGGCACGGCATGAAACTTCTGCATGACATGGATGTGCTGGAGATCGTTGGTACAGGCGGAGATGAAGCAAATACTTTCAACATTTCCACAACAGCGGGCTTTGTTGTCGCGGCAGCGGGCATCCCGGTGGCAAAGCACGGCAACCGTTCCGTGTCAAGCAAATGCGGCGCGGCGGATGTGCTGGAAGCGCTCGGCGTAAAAATCACGGTCAGCCCGATCCGCAGTGCGGAGATTTTAAAAGAAATCGGAATCTGCTTTATGTTTGCGCAGATGTACCACAGCGCGATGAAATTCGTTGCCCCGGTGCGCAAGGAATTAGGCATCCGCACGGTCTTTAATATTTTAGGGCCGCTCGCCAACCCGGCGGGCGCGAACTACGAGCTGATGGGCGTGTACGATGAGACGTTCGTGGAGCCGCTTGCGCAAGTATTGATGCGGCTTGGCGTAAAACGCGCGATCGTGGTGCACGGGCAGGACGGACTGGATGAGATCACATTGAGCGCCCCGACTACTTGCTGTGAAGTCCGCGATGGTAAGCTTTGCCCGTTCGTGCTGATGCCGGAGGAACTTGGGTTTACGCGCTGTACAAAGGAGGAACTGGTCGGCGGAAACCCGCAGGAAAATGCGGCAATCACCCGCGCCATCCTCGATGGGGAGAAAGGCTCAAAGCGCAACGCGGTTGTGCTGAACGCAGCGGCAAGCATCTATATGGTGCGCGATGGCGTGACGCTTTTGGAAGCAGTGAAAATAGCGGAGGAATTGATTGATTCCGGCAAGGCAAAGGCGAAGCTGGAGAAATTTATTGAATTATCCAACCAATAAAATTTTGCGGGGGAAGGGATAACATGATTTTAGATACTTTGGTGGAAGCCACCAAAAGGCGCATCACAGCACAGAAGGAGGTGCTGCCGTTAAAAGAGCTGAGGCGGCAGGTGGAAAAGTCCTTATCCGGCAGCAAGGACGCGGGCACTAGGGAGCCGTTCCTCTTTGAAAAAGCGCTTGCCGCAAACGGCATCCATTTTATCTGTGAAGTCAAGCGGGCATCCCCCTCAAAAGGGCTGATCGCGCCGGATTTCCCGTATGTGCAGATTGCGAAGGATTATGAGGCGGCGGGGGCGGATTGCCTCTCCGTGCTGACAGAAACGGATTATTTCCTTGGGAGCGACGATTATTTCCGGGAAATCCGCGCGCAGGTGGCGCTGCCGATGCTGCGCAAGGATTTTACCATCGACCCGTATATGCTCTGGCAGGCAAAGGCTATGGGCGCGGACTGTGTGCTTTTGATCTGTGCAGTCCTGTCGGAGGGTGAGATAAGGGAATATTTGGAGATTTGTGACAGCCTTGGGCTTTCGGCACTTGTGGAAACGCATGACGAGGGGGAAGTGGAAATGGCGGTGCGTGCAGGCGCACGGGTGCTGGGGGTGAATAACCGGAATCTTAGGACCTTTGAGGTGGACCTGACGACCAGTGCCAGGCTGCGCAGGCTTGTGCCGGGGGATATCCTGTTTGTGGCGGAGAGCGGGATCCGGACGGCGCAGGATATCAAGGCCCTGCGGGGGGCGCGCGTAAACGGCGTGCTGGTCGGCGAGACACTGATGCGCAGCCCGGATAAAAAAGCGGCGCTTGACGCGCTGCGTGCGGGGCAGGAAGCCGGATAAGCGGGCATCGCCCGGCATTGCACACAGGGCAGGGAACCGGTAAGCGGGCATCGCCCGGCATTGCACACAGGGCAGGGAACCGGATAAGCGGGCATCGCCCGGCATTGCACGCGGGGCAGGAAACCGGGAGGAAAGTGCCCTGCAAAAAAACAAGAAAGGCTGAAAATTCATGCCACATAAAACAAAAATAAAAATCTGCGGGTTAAAACGGATGGCGGATGTGGAAATTGCCAACCGTCTGCACCCGGATTATGTGGGTTTCGTTTTTGCGGGAACCAAGCGGAAAATCACGCAGGAGACGGCGCGCATGCTCCGGGGGGCGCTTGCCCCGGGGATTTTACCGGTTGGGGTCTTTGTGAATGAATCCCCCGAAAACATCGAAGCAATATGCCGCGCTGGCATCCTCGAACTCATACAGCTGCACGGGGATGAAACCGAAGGGTATATCGCAAAAATTAAGGAACGGACGGGAAAGCCCGTGATCCGCGCCGTGCGAGTGCGCACGGTGGAAGATATCTTGGAAAAAGTGGACACTTGCGCGGATTATCTCCTGTTTGATGCCTACCGCGTGGGGGAATACGGCGGGAGTGGCGAGACTTTTTGCTGGGATATTCTGCTTGCGGCAAAAAAATGCCAGGAAGGGAAGGGAAAAACGTTCCCGCCATTTTTTCTGGCAGGGGGACTGCATGCGGGAAATGCTATGGAAGCGGTAAAACGTTTGCAGCCATATGCACTTGATGTCAGCAGCGGGGTGGAGACGGGCGGTGTGAAGGACGCGGGCAAGATAAAGGAATTGCTTGGCTGCATCCGTTAAGCCGACATGTGCACAAAACGGAAGTCTCGGCAGGGAAAGAGGGGGGAACGGCCCGAAAACTAAGAAAGGTGGGTTTCCGGACACTCTGAGGTGGGGGCAGACCAAAACATATTTATACAGTATAGGCATACGATGGAAACGAAAAAGATCGGACAGATCATTCGCCGCACCATGCGGCAGAAACGGAGGCAATCATGGGAAAAGGACGTTACGGGCAGTACGGCGGGCAGTATATCCCGGAAACATTGATGAACGCAGTACAGGAGGTGGAGGAAGCCTACGGGCACTATAAAAACGACCCGGAATTTATAAAGGAGCTTGACGATTTGTACCGCAATTACGCGGGCAGGCCGTCCATGCTCTACTATGCGGACAAAATGACAAAGGATCTTGGCGGCGCAAAGATTTACCTGAAACGCGAGGATTTAAACCACACCGGGTCGCACAAAATCAACAACGTGCTCGGCCAGGTGCTGCTTGCGAAAAAAATGGGCAAGACCCGCGTGATCGCGGAGACCGGCGCGGGGCAGCATGGCGTGGCGACCGCGACGGCGGCGGCACTGATGGGGATGGAATGTGAGGTTTTCATGGGCAAGGAGGACACCGATCGGCAGGCGCTCAATGTTTACCGCATGGAGTTGCTCGGTGCGAAAGTCCATGCGGTCACAAGCGGCACGATGACCTTAAAGGACGCGGTCAACGAGGCGATGCGTGAGTGGACGCGCCGTGTGGACGACACGCTCTATGTGCTTGGCTCGGTCATGGGGCCGCACCCGTTCCCGATGATCGTGCGTGATTTCCAAAAGATCATTGGCAGGGAGATCAGGGAACAGCTGATGGCGCGGGAGGGCAGGCTTCCGGACGCGGTCGTGGCGTGTGTCGGCGGCGGCTCCAATGCGATGGGTGCATTCTATGAATTTATCGGGGAAAAATCCGTGCGCCTGATCGGCTGTGAGGCGGCTGGCTTAGGCGTTGACAACCCGAAAAACGCAGCGACGATCGCAAACGGCAGCAAGGGGATTTTTCATGGCATGAAATCACTGTTCTGTCAGGATGAATATGGCCAGATTGCGCCGGTTTATTCCATTTCGGCGGGGCTTGACTATCCTGGTATCGGGCCGGAGCACGCGATGCTGCACGATACCGGAAGGGCGGAGTATGTGGCAATCACGGATGAGGAGGCAGTGGCGGCGTTTGAATACCTCTCCCGCACGGAGGGCATCATCCCGGCCATCGAGAGCGCGCACGCGGTTGCGTATGCAAGGAAGCTTGCACCGCAGATGTCGCCGGGACAAATCATGGTCATCAATATTTCAGGGCGCGGCGACAAGGACGTGGCGGCGATCGCAAGGTATCGGGGGGTAAAAATCTATGAGTAGGATAGCACAGGCATTTCAGAACGGAAAAGCATTTATACCATTTGTGACGGGTGGTGACCCGGATTTGGAAACAAGCGAAAAATTATTAGCCGCGATGCAGGAGGCGGGGGCAGACCTGGTTGAGATCGGCGTGCCGTTCTCCGACCCGATTGCGGAAGGACCCGTGATCCAGGAGGCGAATGAGAGGGCGTTGGCAGCAGGCTGCACGACCGACAAGCTTTTTGACATGGTGGCGCACGCGCGGGAAAAGGTCTTCATCCCGCTTGTATTCCTGACTTACGCCAATTCCATTTACGCCTACGGCAAAAGCCGTTTCATGGAGCGCTGTAAACAGGTGGGGATTGATGGCGTGATCGTGCCGGATTTGCCTTATGAGGAGAGGGATGAAATGGCATCCGACTGTGAGGCGTTTGGCATTGACATGATCCCGATCATTACACCGACCTCGAAGGAGCGCATCACGATGATCGCGAAGGAGGCAACGGGCTTTATTTACTGTGTTTCCTCGCTCGGTGTGACGGGCGTGCGCAAGGAGATCCGCACGGATGTCAGCAAAATGGTTACTTATGTGCGCAAAGCATCCAATGCCCCGGTTGCGGTGGGGTTTGGCATATCAACTACAGAGCAGGCAGTGGCCATGGCATCGGTATCTGACGGGGCGATTGTCGGCAGCGCGATTGTGAAGTTGATTGGGCAGTATGGAAGGGAGAGCATAAAACCTGTTACGGAGTATGTCAGGGAAATGAAGGAAGCCGTCAGAAATATCAAAATTCAGCGTTAAATACGATAAATTTTCAGAAAAATTGCTTGCATAACCAAAAATAATCTGTTATAATATAATTAAAGAAAATTCCGGTTTTTTTAGGATTTCCTGGGTTACTTTAAAGGCAGGCTATTGGAGGTAGTCGTATGGAAGAAAGATTATTTGAAAAAGGCATGACATTGTCAGAGATGGACGCGGTCGTGGAGCGTTATCTGACGGAAAAAGGTTCTGCAATACGGATTTTGGTGGATATTCCGTTGACAGAAGATGAATACGTCCAACTTTCGGATAAACTTTTGGACACCGAACAGAATATGACAACGATACAACGTTACCGGATCAGTATGTTGTTGGCATGGGCCTACGCACTTTATTACGGGAAGGAAGAAAGCAAAGAGTACTGTGCGATCATGAGCGGTGTCAACCGGCTGCCACAATATTCCACGCGGCAGTTTTTTACAATATGCAGCCGGACGTTTGAGGAATTCGGGCTGAACACTTATTTTACGGAGATCCACAGCGAACACCAGCTTTTTGGCATGATGGTGGCGCAGGCGGGGATCTCGGAGGTCATGGCTCCGCATTTTTGTAAATTGCTCGACGAGCTGCTTGACGGGAAGTCGGTCACGGAAGCGATGGAGGAGATGGAGATGACGAACAACGAGCAACTGGAAGATATTGCGAATGTATCAAGCTACCATTTCCTTGAGAATCTTCTGCTGACGGCGAGGGAACTGATGCGGGACTGCCACAGCGAAAAATATACGGAAGCGGAACTTCGCGAGAAATATTCCATTACCTCCAGCCGGTTGATCCATACCTGCTTTGCATGGGCAAGGAAATGTGGGACAGTATATGCGTGACATGGCATGTACGGACGGTGCGGGATGACGGAAGATGATAAGTCCCCGGGATTTAGGGGTTGGCAGCAGGGTTTGAGGCAGAAGTTTTAGAGCGGAGGCTGATTGGAGTTGAAAAAAAAGAATGTAACAGCCGCACGGGGCGATGGAGGAAATCGTCCGTGCGGCCATTTTTTGCACAAAAGGGAAACACCGCCGGAAAGGGTGGCCTGTCCGGACGGCTTCTGATCTTTAAGGTTCTTTGTGCAGGCGCAGCACGCTTACCGAATACATCGGTGCCGTATAATTAAACCGGCTGCCCGCACCAGAAAGTTCCAGGCTTTCCAAGGTCACAACTTCCTTTTTGCCGAGCACGTTATCGTTTGCCAGGCTTGTGCCTGCCACAAGGTCAAGGGATGCAGTGGCCTGGATTTCTTTAACCCCCGCAAGGTCGATGGCAAAGGTTTTTGGTGAGTCTGTTACATTGACGAGTTTGATGATGATGTCGCCGCTCCGATCCGTGCTCACCACCTGATAGCTCTCGGCATTTGTTGTCTCCGGCAGGTCATAGTCCACATAGAGCTCGTCGTTGATATAGCATTTTACGTTCGTGTCGGTCACGACAACGCGCAGCGCGTAGGCTTTCCCGTTCTCGATCCGGCAGTTTTTCACGGTGCCGGAAAGCTGCCCGGATTTCGCGCCTGCCTCCACCTGTTGGAGGCAGGAGACCGTGTTGTTCCAGCCGCCGATGTTCCAGAAGAAATTTTCATTGATACCGCGCACGGCGAACGGGATGAGGAAGCCTTCCTGCCCGCCGTTTTTGGTGGCGGTCACTTCATAAGTGTAATTTGTCCAGCCTGTCTCGCCAAAGTATGCCGCGCTCCCGGTATTTCCGAATTGTCCTGTGTTTGTGCTTGCGGAAAGCTGCAAAAGTGCCCCGTCCGTCACCGACCAGATCCCGTCGGACGGTGTGACCCAACGCGCACCAAAATTTTCATCGGAGAAATCATCCTCTGCAAGGACCATGCCCGTGGCGTTGTCCGTTACCTTTACATTGTCAAAGGTTGCCGAGGTGTTCCATGTTCCGACCCCGACCCTGCCGGAAAGTGTGATATCCGGGATATCCGCCCCGGTCAGTGTAGAGGCAAGCAAAGCATTTCCTGCGTTTTTCGCAAAAACTTGCTGCACATAGTAGTTGACGGAACAGGTCGAGGCCGTATTGTTGAACCAGATCAGGTCCGGTGCCCAGTGCAGGGCGGTCAGATTGCCAAATAGCGGGGCGTATGCTGCCATCTTGACAATGTCGCCGTTGCGCTCTAAGCCTGTCATGTATGCCGCCTCGGAAAGCGCCGCGTTCAGGGTGTTGGACTGTGCCGCATACTCGCCGAGGAAAACGTTGATGCCGCCGCCGAATTTTGTCTCGGTCATATGCGCTGGGTCGCGGCTGTAGTTTTTTTCGTCATAGTAATCTACATGGTTGTAAAACCACGAAGGGGAATTATAATAATGGTGGTCGGTCGCGCCAGCGAAATCACCGATTGACTGATCCGGGTGCGCGGTAAGCCAGCGTGCGGCTTCCTCGTAGGATGCCATGTAATCCACACCGGAATCGCCGTCATCCACGCCTGCCGAGAACATCAGTTCGATCCCGCTAAAAAGTGCCGGGTTCTTTTCCTTTGCTTCGGCAAATGCGTCCACGAATGCCTCGTAGTGGCGGTAGAAATTGCTGCCCCACTGCTCGTTGCCGATGCCGATGTACTTGAGGGCAAACGGTTCCTCATGCCCCATCGCGGTGCGCACCGCGCCCCATTTGGTGGAAGCGTCGCCGCGGCAGAATTCCACGAGGTCGAGCGCGTCCTGCACATACTGCCCAAATTCTTCCGTTCCGACATCCGGTCCTTTTCCAGCGCCCTGCCCCATGCAGCCAAGCCCGCAGTTAAGCACCGGAACGCCGATCGCGCCGATATCCTCGGCGAGCAGGAAATATTCGTAAAAACCAAGCCCGTAGGACATGTAGGACGGATATTTGTCGTTTGTCGCGCGCTCATCCGTCCAGATATTCTGCCCCTGTTTGCGCGCCGCCACATCGCCGTAGGTACCGTTAAAAAAGAGTGGTTCGCCGGTAGGACCCACGCCGATGGAATCTTTCCAGTCATAGGCGGTCGCAAGCGTTGCGCCTTCAATCACGCAGCCGCCCGGGAAACGTAAAAATGCCGGGGAGAGCGCCTCAAGCTTTTCGGCAAGGTCGCGGCGCAGCCCGTTTTCGCGCCCTTTGTAGGTATCCTTCGGGAAGAGGGAGACCATGTCGATGGCGGCGGAGCCGGTATCGATTGTTACGTTTAAGGAAAGGTTTTTTGAAACGGTGGAGGAGGCTTTTAAAGTGAGCCCATATTTTGTCCATTCCGTGGTTATGGAATCAATCGTCCCCCCGGCAATTTGTTCCTCGCCAGACATAAGGGTGACATGGATTGGCCCGGTATATCCTTCTAGCCCGCGCGCGTAAATGGAAAATATGTATTCTGCGCCCTCCGTGACCGCCATGCCGTCAAGGAAGCCTGTGTTTGCAATGCCCGCAGCGTCCTGTTCGGAGGTGTTTTTTAATACCATGTAGTTCGGGTTGTTGGCGTTTAAGCAGCCTTCCGGGTCATCCTTGACGACGGTAGCGTCCACCTCGCCAACATCCTTCCAGCCGTGTTTTTCGTTGCCTGCGGCAAGATTCGTGAACTCGAAGGAGCGGTTTTGCACGAGCTCGGCATATAGCCCGCCGTCCGCCGCAAAATTGATGTCCTCGATAAAAATGCCGTAGAGCAGGTCACTGATTTCGTGCACCGGTGCGGATGCGTCAATGCTTAGGGTATAGTTGCTCTGTGCCGGGTCGTAGGCGGAGATGGCCGCCGGGTCGCCGTAGACAGCCGGAGCCCCGGTTGGGGTAGGGGTTGGTGCCTTGGTCGGCTGCGGGGTCGGCGTACCTACATCGGTGGGCTCCGGCAGTGTGGTGGCAGGAATGTCCGTTACTGCTGTGCCGGACGGGGTAATTTCCGGGGAAATGGAAGGGGTAGGGGTATCACCCCCATCTGCGGTTTTCCCGCAGCCTGTGAAGGAAAATGCGAGCAGGCCTGCGCAGGTAAGTGCCATCGTGCGTTTTGCTGTAAGGTGGGGAATTGCGGTGCGCATTGCGCGGGGATGTGGTTCTGGCATTTCCGATGTCCATGCCATAAAGTTTTGCTTTGTGCTTTTTTTCATCATAGACCTCGTTTCTTTTTGAAGAGTGTGAAATATTTTAATGGATTCTAAAATAATTATAGTGGAGAAGACATCGG
>CAYMGZ010000094.1:0-8933 GCA_964390095.1 uncultured Lachnospiraceae bacterium
AATGCAGGAAAAGATGTGTATTATTTCCCGTCGTTTGAAGAAATTGAAAAATTTTTATTGTCGAATTGCCATGAGGGTGATTTGTTGATAACTATGGGGGCGGGAGATATCGTAAATGTTGGCGAAGCTATATTAAAGAACTAAGTTATCCACATTATCCACAACCTTATCAACGATTCGTCGCTGATTTCGGTTGTGGATTCTTTTTTTCCACGTTTTTTTCTACATAAGTAGAGTATTTTTTTCGGAAACAGCATTTTTGCTGGTATTTCAGCAAAAAAACCATTCTTTTTCCTTTTCTGCAAAGGTAGACTCTTTTTTCCTTGTCCACGTTATCCACATTATCCACAAAGTTATCCCCAATTCCTTTAGTACAAACCCGCTTCTTTTCTTTTTCGGAAACCTGTGCTATACTCTCTTTACAATGAAAAAATCTTGTGGAGGGAAAAAATGTCTGCCGCATTAACGCTCTCTCTCGGAGCCAAAACTGAATACACCATGGTATCCAACGCTTTCATCGACCGCTACATGCCACAGGCAAACGGTTCCTATGTCAAAGTCTACCTGTATTTCCTGCGCCTCTTGGGCGACCCGTCCTGTACCGGTACCATCTCGCTCGCTGCCGAGCTGCTTGACGAAACGGAAAAAGACATTGGGCGCGCATTGGGGTATTGGGAAAAGGAAGGGCTGGTAAAGCTGGCACGCGGCGCGGACGCGGTGATCACGGACATCACCTTCCTGCCGGTTCCGGAGCAGCAAGCCACAGGCGGTATCCCGGAAAAGCACACTGCCACGGCAAGTATCCCGGAAAAGGAAAAATTTTCCGGTTCGTCTGCCCCAGTGCAGAGACGCTTTGAGAAGCCGGACTATTCGGAAGCACAGATCACGGCGCTCACATCACTTGACGAGGTAAAATGGCTGATGTCGCGCCTTGAGCAGACCCTCGGCCGCCTCCTAAAACCCGCCGACTTACAGACACTGTTGTTCCTGTACGAAAGCATTGGCTTCCCCGCAGAGCTGATCGCCTACCTATATGAATACTGCGCCTCCAAAAACAAGAAAAATGCCTCCTATATCGAGGCAGTTGGCATTGCTTGGGCACAGTCCGGCGTGGATACCATTGAAAAAGCAGAAATGGAAACCGCGACCTACAACCAAAATTACACCGTCGTCAACCGCGCCTTCGGCTTAAACCGCGCCCCGGGCAGCATTGAGATGAAATACATACACCGCTGGTCCAATACCTTCGGCTTTGACAATTCCATTATCGAAGAAGCATGTAACCGCACAATGCTCTCCACCTCAAAACCGGATTTTAAGTACGCGGACAAAATCCTCACAAGCTGGCATGAGGCAGGGATCAAAAAGAAAGGGGACATCGCCGCCCTCGACTCTGAGTTTGCACGCAGGAACATGGCAAACACAAAAGGGCGGGAAAACCTTTCGCGCACCACGCCACCCCCTCAGAACCGCTTTGGTGCGTTTCCTCAGCGCCGGTACACCTCCTCCGATTATTCCGAGATGGAAGGGATGCTTTTAAGAAAGGATACGACCCATGCCGATTAAAAACCATCAATATAATTCCATATTGCGCGAATATGACGCAAGGCGCTTGAAAACCCACCGGGAGACGACGGCACGGCGCGAAAAGCTCTACACGGAAATCCCGCGCCTGAAGGAACTTGACGATGCCATCGCGCACGGTTCCGTTGCAAGCGCAAAGCTCTCCCTTTTCGGCGACCCCACGGCACTCCTTGCCCTTCGCGGAAAAAATGAGGCACTCTCCGCCGAAAAAAAAGCATTGATCGCCGCGCACGGCTACCCGGAGGATTACCTCGACCCCCATTATATCTGCCCGGACTGCCACGACACAGGCTTCATCGGCCGTGAAAAATGCCACTGTTTCCAGCAGGCAATCGTGGACATGCTCTATTCCCAGTCCAATGTCCGGCAGGCAATCCGCAGGGAAAACTTTGATGCTTTCTCCTATACTTATTACCCGGATGACTATATTGACGCGTCGGTAAAGATGACCCCGCTTGAAAATATCCGCCGGGTCGTGGCGTGTGCGAAACAATTTATCGCGGATTTTGACAACGTGCCAGGGAATCTCTTAATCTACGGCAACACCGGGGTCGGCAAGACTTTCCTGACCAACTGCATCGCAAGGGAGCTGATCTTAACAGGCCATACGGTCATCTATCTGACCGCCTTCGAGCTTTTCGATATATTGGAACGGTGGAAATTCTCCCGCCCGGACGGCACGGAGGAAGATGAGTACGGCGAAACGGCAAACCAGTTTGCCCACATCCGCGACTGTGACCTGCTCATCATCGACGACCTTGGCACGGAACTGAATAACACATTTATTTCGTCACAATTATATCAATGTATTAACGAACGACTGCTTGGGAGCCGAGCCACGATCATCTCGACGAACCTTTCATTTGAACAGTTAAAAAACAATTACAGCGAACGGATTTTTTCGCGCATCACCGGAAGCTACACCTTTTTAAAAATCGTTGGGGAAGACATCCGCATCCGGAAAAAACTCTCGTAAATTTCTCTTGTTTTTCTATTGAAGGAAAACAATGGAAATGCTATAATGGGCACGGAAATATGAGCGGATATGGCACCGGTACGCCGGGCACAAAATCATTTTGGAGGACAATATCATGCCGCAGGAAAAGTATTCAGCAACCATCCCAGTTGGCACATTAGGTATCGTGGCGCTGGAAAGCTCCCGCACACTCGGAGGAAAGATCAATGATTACCTTGTACAATGGAGGAAGGAACGGGAGCACGAACACGCGTCCACAATCGCATTTACCGGCTATGAGCGGGATAATTACCTGATCAAGGCACAATGCCCGCGCTTTGGCACCGGTGAAGCCAAGGCGATCATCAAGGAAAGCGTGCGCGGGGACGACCTTTATCTTTTGGTGGATGTCTGTAATTACAGCCTGACCTACACGGTCTGCGGACAACAAAACCACATGTCGCCCGATGACCATTTCCAGGACCTGAAACGTGTCATTGCGGCGTTAAACGGCAAGGCGCGCCGCATCACGGTCATTATGCCGTTCCTCTACGAGAGCCGCCAGCACAAACGGAGCATGCGGGAATCCCTCGACTGTGCGCTCGCCTTACAGGAACTTGCAAACATGGGTGTGGAAAACATCATTACCTTTGACGCGCATGACCCGCGTGTACAGAACGCCATCCCGTTAAAGAGTTTCGAGACAATCATGCCGACCTACCAGTTCATCAAGGCATTGTTGAACAATATCCCCGACTTAACGATTGATGCCGACCATATGATGGTGATCAGCCCGGACGAGGGGGCGATGGGCAGGGCCGTCTATTTCGCCACCATGCTTGGGCTTGACATGGGCATGTTCTACAAACGCCGCGATTACTCCAAGATTGTGGACGGGCGCAACCCGATCATCGCGCACGAATTTCTTGGCAAGGACGTGGAGGGCAAGGATGTTGTCATCCTCGACGATATGATTTCTTCCGGCGAGAGCATGATCGATGTCGCGCAAGAATTAAAAAACCGCAAGGCAAAACGCATCTTTTTGTGCTCGACCTTCGGCCTGTTCACAAACGGGCTCGGGAAATTTGATGAGGCATATGACCTTGGATACTTTGACCGCCTCATCACCACCAACCTCGTTTACCAGCCGGACGAGCTGCTCGCGCGCGAATATTACCTTACGGCGGACATGAGCAAGTACATTGCAAAACTGATTGATGCGCTCAACCACGATGCCTCCATTAGCGAATTCTTAAACCAGACCGGCCGGATCCAGGCATTTGTCGAGAAATATAAAAAGGCACAGGAAACCAATTAACCTGCCCGCCACCCATTTTTCCAACATCCGCCCATAAACCCAAAAAACGAAAGAGGGTTGCCCTGCATTTTGCAGCAGCCGCTTTCGTTTTTTCATTCTATCCATATACAAATTTAGGAAGAAACTCCCCCTCCCCATAATTTTTTCATTTTCTTTGTAACGAATCCCACCCCAAACCGGATTTATATGCGAAAGGAGGAAACCATGGATGAATTGTATGAACAAAACGCCCGGACCGTCTACCGTTTCCTGTATTCCCTATGCCGCGATGAACCGCTTGCGGAGGATTTGACGCAGGAAACCTTCCTTGCAGCCTACAAATCCATCGAGCGCTTTGACGGAAGCTGCAAGATTTCAAGTTGGCTCTGCCAGATCGCCAAACATCTGCTTTACCGCCATTATGAGAAAACAAAACATGAAATCCCATCCGCCCTGGAAGGGGCGGAAGACTTTATTCCAAAGGCACCTGCCCCGGACGGGCGCGTGATGGCGAAGCTGGAACTGATGGAGGTTTTCCGGGACATGCAAAAACTCGCACCCGCAATGCGGGAGGTCATCTACCTGCGCATCACCGGTGAACTGACGTTTGCCGAAATCGGCGAGATCATGGGGCGCAGTGAAAATTGGGCACGGGTCACATTTTACCGTGGAAAAGAAATCTTATGGAAAGGAAGGGATCTAAAACATGAGCGAAACAACAAACCACAATGAATTGAACTGCAACATCATCCGCGACCTGCTTCCGTCCTATGTGGACGACATCTGCTCTGCGGATTCCAAAAAAGCCATTGAACGGCATCTTGCCACCTGCGCGGACTGCAAGGCGCTGTTAGGCGCACTGCGCGAATCCGAAGTATCGGAGAAACAACAGGAAACCAAACAGATTGCCTACATGAAAAAAATCAAAAAGCATGCCGGGAAAAAAGAGGTCATTGGCCTTGGGCTTTTATTGGCAACGATTATAGTAAGCATCGAGGTATTTTCAGCTCAATACGGGGTATTACCATTATTGTTTTATCTGGCCGTTTTTCCGTTGGTTCTTTTAGATACCCATTTCCTGCTTACGGACCATATGGCATTTAGCAGACGGACAGAGGCAAAGACCATCCTTACGCTGGTTAGCAGCCTGCTTTTATGCCTTTGCATATCCCTTGCTTTTGTAAGCATGCAGTGGGTAAAACAACAGAGCTATCCCTTTGGGATAAAAAACGCTGATATTGGAAATTTTTTACAGTTTATTTACCATTTCCTTGCATTCTGCCAACTTGCCATCTTTACCGCAAGCATTGCACTGACCTTTAAAACTTCCAATTCCTATGGGACTGCCATCAGTATCAGTACAACCGGGTTTTTCCTTGTATTTTATATCCTTTCCGTGTTCCAGTCCCTCTCCACCCCCGAAATATCCATGAGGGCACTGTGGCAGTCGATATATATCCTGTTGGAAGGCGTATGCATCACGATTCTTGCGGAAGTGATGCAAAGAAAGACCTTTACTTAAGCTTGGTTTTCCTGCACCATGCCTTATATGCCTTTTCAAGCTGCGCGGCATAGGGATCATCCATCGCCTTTGCCGCCGCAATGCTTTTTATATATAGATTACCATACCAATTTGTATATCCCGTTAATTCCTTCTTTGTCCATTCCCATAACTCATCCGTTTTATGACCCTCCCCTGTTTCCTTTTCAGATTCACTTCCCGCCTCCCGCTCCTTGCATATGGTCTCCGCCGCCTCCTCCAACAAATCACCAAACATCCGCCTGCTTTTGACCTTCTGGTACTCCACTGCTTTCCTCACCTCATCCAGATAGTGGTGCGCATCCTGATACTTCCCGCAATCCAGATCATACCGTATCAACTTATTGTACGCAAAAACCACATCCCCCGTCTTCCCCGCACGTTCCGCCGAGGACAACTGCTCCAGATACAATACCTCATTTTCCTCATCCTTCCCCAAAAACGAATAAAACCGAATCAAATCCGCCCGGTTCCCATCATTCCATTCCGTCACCGAATCCTTCCACCACGCAACAAGCGTTTCCATCACTTCCCGGTACCCAAGCTCCTCACACAAATAAACACAGTCCAAAAGATTATTGTCCGCAAGTGTCTCACATACGGGAAGTGCGGGGTCATAACCACACGCACAATCAAAATTCGCGTTTTTTACCCGTGCGAACCACGCATCATACTTTTGCCCCACATTATATTTTTGGAGCAGGAACGTCAAAATCTCAACCGTGCTCCCAATCCCTTGGAAGGAGTTCATTTCCCGGTCCTTTAATTCCTCCTGGAACAGCCAAAAAATGATTTCCTCATCCTCCACCTTTTCATATAGCAAATAATACGCCAGCCGCAGGCGGTTCTGGTAATTTGCGTCCTGCGTGCCATATTTTTTGTCCTGGTATGGCTGATAAAAAACACTCTTTTGCTGACCTGCTTTTAGCGCCAAATAAATTTCGCGCTGTTTTCCGATTTCCGCTTGCAATAAATCATGATATTCCAAAACATTTCCCCTCCCATTTCGTATTTATTTTTGCTTTACCTCATAACAAACGCGCCCGCCTTTACCACCTGCCATACAATCTCGCTAAAATACCGCGCCGGGATATCTTGCAGGAAACAGGTCTCTTCCATTTTCCCTTCCGTTTCATCCTGCCTGCCGGTATCCAACCTGTAAAAACGGATATCATAAACCGTAACCTCCCCATCCCCTATCCCGTCCACATCATTCCCGGAAAAATGCAGCCAGACCTCAAACCCCACCTGCTCATCCCTCCGGTAATAAGTGGAAAAACGATCCCCCTCTTCCACGGGACCACGGTACCAATCCAATTCCTGCAGCTTATAATCCAAAAATTTCCCTTCCACGCCGCGGCCCTCAAAGCGCAGCAGCGCCCTCTGCCCTGCCTCCACTGCCTCCAAGGTGTAAACTTTCCGGCCAACCTGCTCAAATGGCTGTCCTATTTTTTCGTGTGCGAATTGTTCTTCCCATAATAACCTGTCCTCACCGGATAGTTCGACCGGATGCACAAGGCGGATTTTTGCGTCTTTGGGAATTTCATATTTCCTGCCATCCTCTGCGCAAAATGCCCCATTCCCCAGATAGCGGAAAGCCTGCACCAATTCTCCTTCTTCATACACCCCCCAGACAAGCGAGATTGCAAACTGGCACATCACTGCATTTTTCGTAAAAAGCTGTACCCACGGAAGCGCCCCCCACTCCCGGAAAACCAAGAGCATCTGCTCCATCCGCTGCTTCTGGCTGCCTACCGTTGTCCGGACCTGCTTTTTTAACTCCTTATATGCATCATAGACCGCCGCCGCCCTCGCCTCATCATCCTTCTTGCCAGGCCTTGGAAAGCGCGTGAAGGTCTTGCCATTTTTCTTAAACGCTTCGAATTCAAAATTCGGTGTCAGCCTCACACGGAAGCCACGCTCCCCATAATCAATGTACTGCTCCATCTTTTCATCGAACCCGTAATCCGGTATCGCCAGATCGACCAACGCCCCGCGCGTGAGGTTTTTCTGCGCGGCAAGCGCATCCAACACCTTTGCCGTGGTTCTCCTCACCCGCCCGGAACGGAATCTTCTCGATACCCTGTCTATGACAAGGACCGCCTGCGGCAATGGGTTTAAGCCCAGCGCCCGGACTGCCTCACAGGTCGGTTCATCCCACTCCCGCTGCTGCCATTCCACAATCTGTTCTTCCAACCGATCAATAATTGCCCTGCCGCCGTAGGCAGATGCTATATACAGTACCCAATACTCCTTTTTCTTTGGCTCCCCCAACAACCATTTACACCATCGGTCCAAGAGTTCATTCACATACACCGCGAATTCCGCCATTTGAAGCCCTTCTATTAAGATGGCAGCGCTCTTGCGCATTTTCACGTTTTCCAAACCCTCGCCATTTTTATTGTCCCCGCAGGCATAACAAAGAAGCACCGCCTGCAAATACCGTTCCCCTGCCATTTCCCCATCCGCCCTGTGCACCGTAGGAAACGGAGTCCCATACGCCCAGCCAAGCATCTGGCTACGGCCGTCTTTGTGTATCTCCTTCACAAGCCTCTCACGCATGGCTTCCAATCTATCATGTCCCTTGGAATGTTTTGGGCAAACTTCACCGGCTGGCGCTTTTTCTTGTTTGGAATTTTTTTCTTTTTCTGACATAAGCAAAGCCTGCTTTTTTTGTTCTTCCTCCTGCTTTTGCCAGACAAGGATTACCCGGCCGGCAAGCTCCCGCTCCGCCGCCCGTCTCGCCACAAGCAGCGCATTTACCTCCTGCTCCCAACCCCGGTTTTCGCACAGGATATCAAAAAACTCCTGCCGGACCATCTTCGTGTCATCCTTCCGGTACTTAAGAATTTCCTCCTTATTTCCCTGCGCATCCTGCCGCAGCACCGTAAGCGCGAAAAAACGCCCAAAGACACCCGTTGACGCAAAGGCTTCCCTCAGTTCCCCCCGCCGCTTCCCCTCGTTCCAATATCCGAGGAATATCGCATCCACGGCTTTAAGAAAACTTTTTCGCCCGCCTTCGTGGGGCAGGACCTTATAAATCAGCTCCACCCCCAAAACCTGCAAGGGAAATGGCACCCTTTCCGCCGCAAAGCACGCAAAAATCTCCTCCACCCCGGATACATCCACCTTTCCCTGCCGACGAGCCGAAGGAAGTACCATCGTTTGGAAAAAATCCCCATTTTTGCATACCAGCATATACACCGCACAGCGCCGGAAAAATTTTGCATCTTTATAATTGCTAAGGTAGCTGTCCACAAGCGCCCGCGCATTTTTTCCTGCATCCGGCTGTTTCCTGCCATCCTCCCAGTCTATGGGGTATAACATATCCGCCCTGCATTTCCCCTGCAGATAGGCAGCTGCCCATTTTTCATCCTTGCTCCCCTTCACCAGTTCATGGATGACCCTCTCCCTGTCCTGGTTCCTCCCGTCCACAAACCTCTTTGCCAGAAGCCTTTCGTACAGCGCGCCGTCTTGCTCCTTGATCACCAAAAGTAGCTGGTTTGCCTCTTTCACCCCCACCCCTTCCATCACGTCAAGGTAACATTCCGTATTTT
>CAYMGZ010000095.1:0-4364 GCA_964390095.1 uncultured Lachnospiraceae bacterium
CTGGTATTCCGCTTTTTGCTGCCGCTCGTCCTGCCCTTTGTGGCAGCCGGGCTTTTAGCAATGTTACTGTATCCGGTCGTCCGGTTTTTGCACCAAAAATTGCGCCTCCCGGTTTTCTTTGCGGGGGCGGTCGTGCTGCTTACTTTTTTATGCCTGCTATTGGTGGCAGTATTTTATCTGGGGCAGATGCTGTTAAGCCAACTGGTTTCATTTTTCCAGAATTTCGAGACATACGAGCGCTACCTCGCTGACCAGGTGGACGGGCTTTGCCTCGGCTGTGACCGCCTGCTGCGTTTAGAGCGCGGAACGGTTATGGGGGTGCTCTCGTCCGCCATGGGTGTTTTGATGGAGCGCATCCAGACCAATATCCTGCCTGCACTCACGGCGAAAACCCTGAAATTTGCGGCGGGCACGGCGGCAATTTTCGGCACTGTCCTGATTGTTATTGTTTCCACTCTTATGATTCTCAAAGATATGGAAGGGTATCGGAGGGATTATAAACAGTTATGCAAATCAAAATACATTGGCGGGCTTTTGGGAAGTTTAAAAGGCAGCGGCGCGGCATATCTGAAAACACAGTTTTTGCTGTTGGCCATGGTCGCGGCGGTACTTTCGGTTGGTTTTTTTATCCTGCGCAACCCATACGCGCTGCTGCTCGGCGTGGCAATCGCAATTTTTGATGCCTTCCCGGTGCTTGGGAGCGGCCTGATTTTGGTTCCGTGGGCGATTTTGCGCCTGTTTGCGGGGGCGTATGCGCAGGCGGCGGTGTTACTCTTGATGTTTTTGATCTGTCAGGTGCTGCGCGAAGTTTTAGAGCCAAAACTTCTTGGCGGCAGGCTTGGTATCCGCCCGGTGACAATGATGCTCGCCATCTATGCCGGGGTGAAGCTCTTTGGCGTATCGGGTGTGTTTTTGGGACCAATCGGGTTGCTTTTGGTGCGCGGGATGATGGGGCAGCGGGATGTGGACGGCGTGGAGGGGTGATACACAAATACAATTAAAAATACAAATCGTAAAATTGATGGAGGAAAAAATATGAGTGATAATTTCGTCCCGTTTTGGGAAAAATCGTATCGGGAATATGATACGGTTACATTTTCCAATAAACCGAATCCAACCATTACGGAATTTGGGCATTGCATTGGCAAGCCCTCAAAGATATTGGATGTAGGGTGCGGTGAAGGGCAAAATGCCATATATTTGGCCCACCAGGGACATTATGTTGATGCCTTTGACTTGTCGGAAGTTGTGATTGCAAAATTAATATATATGTGTGAATTATCCAATGTGCAAGTGAACGCATTTGTAGCAGATTTAACTACATATCAATTTGAACAGTGTTATGACATGATTACTTGTTTTGGAACATTACATTTTGTGGCAAAGAAGGAATGGAAAAGATTTATAAATAACGCAAAGCAATATACCAATATAGGTGGTATCCATATAATTCAGATATTTATAGATACGGTACCGGCATCCGAGGATATCGCGCCATTTGCAATTGGTCTGGCAAAGGATGGGGAACTCAAAACGTTGTATGCGGATTGGGAAATACTGCAGTTTAAATCATATGTGTTTGAAGACGAGCATCCAAATGTGCCAAAGCATTTGCATGCATCAAATAAGATTGTTGCAAAGAAAGTAAAATAACAAAGAGATAAAAATCCTGTCATATTCCTATCTATTTTGCGACAGTATTATATAAAGGGTCTTCCTGTGGGGAAATGACAAAAATAATCACGGTTTCCTGTAAGCCCTTTTTGGTTGGACGCGCGATTTTGCAGGGCGGGGCGCATTTTGCGCGGGCAAAACCGATACGGACAGCAACAAAATTTTATATGGAAAGGGGGGAGGGGCTGTGGATGACTTTGCCATCATAGAACTCTATCATCAGCGGGAAGAGCGTGCCATCGCGGAATCGGAAAAAAAATACGGTGCCCTGTGCCGCCGGATCGCCCTGCGGCTGCTGTGCCTGCGCGAGGACGCGGAGGAGTGTGTCAATGATACTTGGCATGCCGCCTGGAATAAGATGCCCCCAGAGAGACCGAAAGCCTTGGGCGCATTTCTGGGGCGCATCACCAGAAACCTTGCCATTAGCCGGTGGCGGCGGGAGCATGCAAAAAAACGGTATGCCGGCATGGAAGCTTTGCTCTCCGAGCTGGAGGACTGCGTTCCTGCCAATGGCACCGTGGAGGAAGCTTTTGAACGGCAGCTGCTCGCGCAGTCCATCAGCACTTGGCTGGATGGTCTTGCGGAGGATGAGAGAAGGCTCTTTATCCGGCGGTACTGGTATGGCGACCCGGTGAAGGAATTGGCGGCAGGGCAGGGCGGGAGGGCCAACACCATTTCTAAACGCCTGCTGCGGCTGAGGAAAGACCTGCGGGAGTTTCTGGAATCGAAAGGAGTGGAAATATGAATGCGGATAATATTTTTGACGGTGTTACTGACATCCGGGATGATCTGGTTGATGGGGCAAATAAGCCTCAAAAAAACAAAAAACACTACATCAAAAAAAAATGGATGGGGGTCGTGGCGGCGGTGTTGGCACTTGCCATTCTTGGGGGCATTTTCCTGCGCCCGGACGGAAAAAATGCCTGTGTCATTGCAAAGGCCGAGTACCCCAAAATGCCGCCTTATCCCAGTGGTGAGTACAATGAAGCGGCCCATGATGCATGGTGGGAGGCCGTGAGAAACCAGCGGCGGGATCTGGGGGATATTTCCCCTTTGCAGTCTTTCTTTGCAAAGAGCAGCCGGATTTTTTTAAGCGGGGGGGAAGGGGAAAACAGGGTTTACTCCCCTTTGAACGTTTACATGGCACTCGCCATGCTGGCCCAGCTTACGGATGGGGAGAGCCGGGGGCAGATCCTTGACCTTCTTGGCAGTGACAGCATGGATGCCCTGCGGCGGCAGGCGGGCGATGTGTGGAACGCAAACTATCAGGATGACGGGGCATTGACCTCCATCCTGGCCAGTTCCCTTTGGCTGAGGGAAGGTGTGGATTTCCGGCAGGATACAATGGATATTCTGGCGAAAGATTTTTATGCTTCCTCTTATCAGGGGGAGATGGGGTCGGAGCAATTTAACAAAGTCTTGCAGGACTGGCTTTGTGAGCAGACGGGCGGGCTTTTAAAAGAGCAGGCAGGGAACATAGAACTGGACCGCGACACCATTCTGGCGCTGGCGGCCACGGTCTATTTCAAGGCGAAGTGGTACAATGAGTTTTCGCCGGAAAAGACCACGCCCCAGACATTCCATACACCTTCCGGGGATGTGGAAACCGATTTTATGCACCAGCGGGACACCGGGACTTATTTCTTTGGGGATGGTTTTTGTGCTGTGGGCCAGTCCTTTGCGGAGGGCGGCACCATGTGGTTTCTTCTGCCCGATGAAGGGTTGTCCCCGGAGGAATTGCTCTTAGATGGGGAGGCTACGGATTTTCTTTTTACGGTCAACCAATACGGGTGGGAAAAGCAGAAATACCTCATTGTGAACAAGTCCATCCCGAAATTTGATGTATCGTCCCAGTTTGATTTGGGGGAGGGTCTGCAGGCGTTGGGGGTCACCGATGTTTTTGACCCTGCGGTATCGGATTTTACCCCTATGACTACGGATGTGGAGGTTCCCGTTGTCCTTTCTACAGCGGATCACGCCGCGAGGGTGGTCATTGACGAGGAGGGATGCACGGCGGCGGCATTTACCGTTATGGCCAATACCGGTGCGGGAGCACCTCCGGATGAAGAAGTGGATTTCGTACTGGACCGGCCGTTTCTCTTTTGCATTACCGGGAATAGTGGCCTGCCGATGTTTATCGGGGTGGTCAATTGCCCTGTTTTATAATAGTCCTGTTATGTATGTGTACAGGAAAGGCCGGGGGGATTATGCCTTCCCGGCCTTTTTACAAAGTGATCTGACGGTGTTTTATCCAATCAAAACCTTTTCCCTCAAATGCAAATCTTTGCATTTATGTATTGGAAAAAGCAAAAAGGTGTGCTAAAATAGAAGCAAGATTTATGGGGAAACCGTCGGGATGGAACTCTCGAGCGGAGAAAGAACAGGGGGATGGTAAACGGAAGAAAGGGTAAACAGGGAAAAGGTAAAACAGGGGAAAAGCAAACGGTAAATGACAAGCAGCAAACAGGCAAACAGAAGGGGGGATGGTATTTTTGAGAAAAAAACATATGATGGGAGTGGCAGGCTTATTCCTGGCCGGCACACTGCTGTTCGGGGCGTGCACACAGGCGGGGGAAAGCGGAAACGGGGCGGGGGAAGTGGCGGATTTGGATGACGTATCCGCCATTTCCGTGGGGAAAACCGCCGATCCCGCTCCCGTCCGAACCGTGTCGGCAGACGGGGTGGTTTTG
>CAYMGZ010000095.1:4374-8847 GCA_964390095.1 uncultured Lachnospiraceae bacterium
ATCTTTTAGATTATGTGGATATAAACAGGGACCGCAAACTTTCGGAAGAAGAGCGCGGGGCGGTCGTGGGGCTTGGCAGCGTGGCGGTTGCGGGCGGGCTTGCGGACAAGAATTTCGTGGGTGATAATTTAAAGCGCGGCGAGAAGCTACGGGAGGTCAAATCCTTTGCCGGGATTGAATATTTCCAAAATTTGGAAGAAATTAATTTTACAGGTGCATACCAACTAAAGGAGTTGTCGCTTGACAACCCAAATCTTTTGCGCGTGCGCCTGACAATCCATACGCTCGAAGAATTTTCTATCAAGAACGCGCCGAAGCTGCGCTCCCTTGTCTATACGGCGCAGGGGAAGCAGGACATTGCGTGGGGGGATTTCCCGGAACTAACCGGGCTTAGCATCAGCGAGGCCGAGGTTGCGATGGAAGATTTGGTAAAATGTGGGAAACTGGATTCCCTTACGCTTTCCGGCTGTAAGGTTACAATGCCGGAGGATGCGAGGGTTTTTGCGTTTCCGTACTTAAAAACCATGGAATGGTATGCCTGTGACATAACGATGCCGCAGGGGATTGATGTGCTGAGTTTTTCAAGCATTCCGTTACTTGAAAAATTTTGCTATTCCGAGCCGAAAGAGCAGGAGGGTTTCCTTGCGGGGGAACTTGATTTCGGGGAGAATGGGAATTTGAAGGAAGTTTCCTTTGGCAAGGAGGAGATTGCGAAGAAGGTGGTTCTTGGCAATATGGATGCCGAGTTTGCCACAGGGGCACAATGGAAAAACTGCGAGGTGGTTTTTGCGGCGGAAACGGCGCTTGATGTGACGAAGCCTCTGCCGGAGGGGGATATTTGGCTGACAGCGCAGAATTTCCCGGATGTGGCATTCCGGCAGTATCTGTATCGTTTTGTGGACCATGACAAGAACCATATTTTGTCAAAGGAGGAGCAAAGTGATGTCCGGGCAATTGAGGTGGAAAATAGGAACCCGTATTATTCGCCGCTGGACCAGCAAAAGAAGGTGAAATTGCTGGATCGGGTTTACTGTTTTGACGGGATTGAGTATTTTGGGGATCTGAGGAGGTTTTCATTGAGCCACAACAGCGTGGCTGTTTCCCTGCGGTTTGATCATCCGAGGTTGTTGGAGATATGTCTGCCACAGGGATTGGAAGAAATTTCCATAGAACATCCGGACAGTTTACAGGTTTTGTGTTTTGGCAGCAAGCATGGTTTGGAATTTGATTTGAGCCAGATGCGGTCGCTGCGGGAAATTAGAGTTACAAATGTTGCTGCCGATTTTTCCTATCTTGTGCAGAATAAATATTTGGAAAATATCCGGCTGACGGATTGTACATGCCTGCGGGAAGTGGAGGAGTATGATTTTTCCGGGCTGGTCAACCTTGGGAAGGTTGAGATTACCCAGAAGGCGGGGCAGGAGCCTTGGGCAAAACGGATGTGGTTTCCGGATTCGAACTTATATAGTTGGGATTCGTTGGATTGGAACTGGATATGGCTGGATGGCGGTGTAACAGAACAGGTTTTTTTGGAGAATAAGAACATCCATTGCCATGCCGAAAACAGCGAGATCATTTACCTTGATGATATTCCGGGTGAGGATGTGGTGCTGCCGGAGGGCAGTATCTGGAATGGAACGGAGTATATTGGGGATATGAATCTGCGCTGTTATCTGTACAGCGCGCTGGATGAGGACCGGGATAATATTTTGACGCTTGCCGAGCGGGAGAAAATGACCTGTTTTGTGGACACGGGGTATAATTATAATTATCCGCCGAACCATGAGGAGAATGAATTCCAGTGGAAGCTTGAGGATGATCTTAGCCCGTATGTGTATGGTATTACTTCTTTGCGCGGGCTGGAATATTTCCCAGAGCTAAAGCGGCTGCAGTTGGAGGAAATGGAGCTGGCGGAAGATGTGCGGGAGATTGTGATCAACAACCCGGAACTTGAGATTTTGGATCTTCGGTTCAATGGCAATGTGGAGACGATTGATTTGACTGCCTGTAAGAAACTGCGCGTCTGTGTGATCGATTCGGCGCGGGATGCCGATTTTGTGCAGGAGATAAAGCCAGTGATCCTTTTGCCAAAGCATTTGGAGCTTGAGACGATAAAAGGGATGGATTGTGTGGTCGGGGAGATGGCACAGAAGCGGCTGGGCAAGAAAAAATATCAATAAACGGTAAATGACAAAGTTTTTTGTAGGAGGAAATAGTGGTATGCGAAAAGATGATTACTCACTTTCGGAACTTTCCCAGATGACCATGCTGACCGAGCGCACGCTGTACAATTATTTGAAGCGGGGGCTGTTACACGGGGAGAAAACGGCTTTGGGCTGGCGTTTTTCCTATGACGAGGTGGCACGCTTCTGGACTCAGCCTTTTGTCAATGCCGCGGTCAATGCAAAACAGCTCGGGATTGCCGAGGACTTCCTACATCGGCGCATCGCCACGGCGGGGCAGCTTTGTATGGTTTACGATTACGGGACAAAATCGCCGGAGGAAGCATCCTGCTTGTGTGAATATTTCCTGTCAGCGATCAAGCAATGTTCCGATCTATGTTTTGCTTACCACTATGAAAAGGATATGGTGCGGGTTACTTTGCGGGGCAAAGCGGATGAGGTCATGGCGGTCATGGATGGTGCGCTAAGGAAAACGGTATGAAAAAGCCGCCGGATTTCAAGTTGAATTTTTGCTGGTTTTTGCTTTATCATGGTGTTGCAGGTGAAAGGACCATGCCTGTGTAAACGGGGATGGTCTTTTCACTGTAAAAAATTAGGAAAGCAGCCCGGCAGAATGGATGCCGTATGTTTTCCGGAATGTGAGGTAAATATGAAGACACTGTATGAAAAAGTAAGCCGGCAGCTTGAGCGTCTTGACTTTGAAGCCCTTTGGCCGGGCTTTTCCCTTTATCCTTTTGCCCTTTATGACGGTGAGCATGCTATTCTGGACGGGCAGATGATGGAATGTCCAAAGGATTTTCGCGGCAATACCACGGTTGTTTTTCAGGAACGCCAGATTGCCATATGGGATGTGAGGCTTGGCTTGCCGGAAGATGATGTGCGGTTTGCTTCCATGCTGGTGCATGAGATGTTCCATGCGTTCCAGATGGAACGGGGTGAAAAAAGATTTCCCAATGACTTTGTGCTGACGGGAAGGGCATTGTCGCCGGAGTATCTGGCCATAAAAGCGGAAGAATTCCGCTGCCTGCCAGAGAAAGATGGTCTGCCGCACTTTCTGGCGCTGCGGGAGATGCGGCGGGCGTTGGATGGCGGCTTGGTGCAGGAGGAATTGTTGGTGGAGACGGTTGAGGGAATGGCGCAGTATGTTGAGTTTTGTGCATTGGGGCAGTTATGCGAGGGGGATCGGCAGCGGGCGGCGCTGGCGGAATGTGCAAAGCAGCTGGCTGACCCGGAATGGCTTCTGGATTCCAGGCGCTGTGCTTATGACAGCGGCACACTTTTGCTGTTTGCCGCCCGAAGACAGGGGATTTCGGTGTTCCATGATGTCGGGGGCGAAACCTGCCCGGTCTATGATGTGATACGGCGGCAGCTTCCGCAGGTGCCCCGGACTTCCCAGACGGGTGATCCGGTATCTTTTTGCCGGGAAACGCTGGATTTCTGGTCCGGTATCCTATCCCGGCGGTCAGCGCAGCGGCAGGCGGTAATTCAGGCATTTTTGCGGGAGGGGCATACCACAGTGAAGGGGGAGTTTTGCATTTGTGGCTATGACCCGATGAACCTCTGGCGGGAGGGGGATATCTTGTACAGCACTTCGTTTTTATGCCTTCGGGATCAAGATGGGAAGATGGTCACCCTGACGGGGAAGGTACTGCTGCAGATGCGTTCCGGTTCGCCGGATGTTGCGGATGCTTACTGCACTATGATACCGGATGTATGATTTTCGGGACGGGGAGGAGTGCGGGTGCGGGAAAATATAAGTTTAAAAAGGGATAGAAAGCATCATGCGGCAGCCGTCATTATTGCAGTAATGGCGGCTATTTTTTTGGCCCATCATCTTTATGGAATAACTGATAACACAGCCTGATGATGGCAATAACGAGTATACAGAATTGGATAAGCTTTGCATATGTAACCATTGGCAATCCCCCTTTCCTTTCGTCCGGGGGGGAAAGACTCCTTAAATTTCCCAACCGGGGTTACTATAATTTGCCATCTGTAAAAAGCTAATATTGACAGTGGTTAGTGACAATGATAAGATGATAACAAGATATGGGTTTACGGTATTATGGTGCGTTAGGTTAGTGCTTACTTTAATTGCAGTAAGGATGGAAGGCGGTTTTATGGCAAGGACGGTTGCGATTGGAAATGCAGATTTTGCAGATTTAATTATCAATAACGATTTTTATGTGGATAAAACAAATTTTATAAAAGAGTGGTGGGAAAGTAGAGATACTGTAACATTAATTACCCGTCCAAGACGGTTTGGAAAGACATTAACGATGAACATGGT
>CAYMGZ010000096.1:0-8757 GCA_964390095.1 uncultured Lachnospiraceae bacterium
CTTTTTGTCCGGTTGTTTCCACATATGAATGTTGATTCCGGGGATTTTGTTTTTATCGGTATTTTTCTGTTTTTGATTGTTTGCTTGATTATGCTCAAATGCATTATCAAAGATGCGGAAGAAGATTTAGCGGCACTTGCGAAATTAAAAGATGGTACCGGAACACATTTCGGAGATCAGAATACAAAGTAATATGAAAAAATACGATATGTTAAGAAAGATACTACCGTACAAATTAAAATATGGCAGTATCTTTTTTCTGTATCCGCAGTTTGCTTCCTCCGTCCGACCAAACGGAGGACAATTTCCTTGGCAAATCGTGTTCGCTCCTACGGAGCGATTCATGCCCCGGAGGGAACATGTCCGAAGGACATGGTATAATATCGCCAGATATTATACCTGCGCCGGTTCGCCGTCCGACGAAGGAGGACAATCTCCTTGGCAAATCATGCGCATCCCCCGGAGGAAGCATGTCGGAACGACATGGTATAATATCGCCAGATATTATATCAGCGCTTCTTTTCAAACACATCACCATCAGGAGGAACAACATGGTAAAGGTAACAAAATGGGATAAGCAGAAAAAGAAAGAGGACAAAAAGAAATTTAAAGCGGAAATGAAGGCGATGAAATACCGCGTTTTGCCCAATATCCGCTGGGTGATGGGCGAGGCTTTCCGCTATGACCGGTGGATGGCAGCCGCCATCCTGCTCTTTGCCTTCGGGCAGTATTTCCGGAACCTGATTACAACATGTATGGACAAATATATTGTGGAACTGGCAAGTGCAGGGTTTGGGGAAGTGCGCCTGCTCGCCATCTGCCTGCTTTTGTTTGCCGGGAATTTTTTCTTTTATACCGTTTATGTAACTGCCGGAACTTATACAGGTTATATCGGGTTCCGGAAATCAGTTGATCATTTTTTTGGTTTGTTAGTACAAAAATGCATGGACACGGACTATGAAAACAATGAGAAGATGGAGAATAACAACAACCTGAATAAGGCGCGGGAAGGGGTTGTGGCCACGGCCTCCTACACGCCGATCACGATCCGCAGTACAATCCAGCGCACGCTGGAGCTGTTTACGTTCTCCGCAATTTTATCCATGCTTGACCTGCGCCTTGTTCCCATCGTGATCCTCCCTTCCGTGGCGGCATATTTTATCCAGCACCACAAAATGGAGTGGGTGTGGAATATGGCAGACCACTGGCAGCTTTATGACCGGCAGATGGATTACATCAACCGTGCGGCGAAGGATTTAAAATATGCAAAGGATGTGCGGATTTTCGGGATGCAGGAATGGTTTGAAAAGCTGTTTGCCCGCTCGTTTACGGAACGGCTGGACTGGTACCGTCAGCAGGACGCATGGGATTTCAGGCATAACTTGTTGCTGGTTCTTGTGAAATGCTCAGGAAAGCTTGCAGCATATATTTATGTGATCTGGCAGGTTGTCCACGGGGAGATTGGTGTGGGTGATTTTGTGCTGTATCTTAATTCCGTCATGAGGCTTTCGTCCGCGATGGATACGTGGTGTGAGAATATTTCCGGCTACCAGTGGCTTTCCAATAATATCAATTATATCAGGGCTTACCTTGAGACGGAGGACCATACAAGGCGCAAGGGTGGCGTGCCCCTGCCGGACGGCGCGTGTGAAATTGAATTCCGGAATGTAAGCTATACTTATTTTGGGGCATCCGCGCCAACCATCAAAAATCTTTCTTTTACGTTAAAGGCCGGGGAAAAACTTGCGCTTGTGGGCTTAAACGGCGCGGGCAAGACAACAGTGGTCAAACTGATGTGCGGGCTTTATGACCCAACGGAGGGGGAGATTTTCCTGAACGGGACCAACGTAAAGGAATATAACCGGAAAGAATATTTCCGGCTGTTTTCCGCAGTCTTCCAGGACGGCATGCTTCTTCCTGCAAGCGTTGCGGAGAACGTCACAGGGCAGGTGGCAGGACAAATTGACCGGGAACGCATGTTTTCCTGCATGAAGAAAGCGGGGATCTATGAGAAAGTCATGGATCTTGCGCAAAAGGAAAAGACAAGGTTTGGGCGGGGGGTCTATGACGAGGCAGTTGATTTTTCGGGAGGGGAAAAGCAGAAGCTTGCCCTTGCCAAGGCGCTTTACAAGGATGCGCCTGTGCTTCTGTTAGATGAGCCGACGGCGGCGCTTGATGCGATTGCAGAGCAGGAAATGTACTTAAATTATGTGGGGTTCTCAAAGGGGAAATCCAGTCTTTTTATTTCGCACCGTCTGGCATCCACCCGTTTTTGTGACCGGATTATGTTGCTTGCCGATGGCAGGGTGAAGGAATGTGGGAGCCATGAGGAGCTGATGGGGTTGGATGGGGAGTACGCGAAGCTTTTCCGTATCCAGAGCAGCTATTATAATGAAAAGAAGGAGGACGGGAACGATGGGGAATGAGCGGCTTGGCTTAAAAGCCAAAACACGCATCATAAAACGCAGTATCCGGTTGGTGAACAAGGCGGATCAAGGGCATACTGCCCGCGCGCTCCTAAGACTTTTGCCGGATCAGATTTCGGGCTTTGCGGGGATATTTTTGGCTTCCCTTGTCGTGGACGGCCTGCTGGCAAAAAAACCGCCATCCTACCTGCTGCTTGCGGCCTGCATTGTCTGTGGCGTGGACTTGTTCGTCTATGTGATGAAGAACATCATCGATGCAAGGCATAGCAGCCATGGGTTTTCCTACAGCGCCAATACAGGGAAAATCCTTGGGCAAAAGGTGATGGATATGGATTATGCGCTCGTCGAGGATATTGAGACAAAAAATAAGCTGGGGCGCGCAGAAAACTGGATATCAGATGGGAATATGGGAGTTGCGGGCATGGAGGATTCCGTAGTATCGGCGTTTAGCGGCCTGTTTTCCGTATTGTTTGGGGCGGGTTTGATTATGCCGCTTTTGCTCAGGGAACAGGGTGTGCAGGTTGGTTTTTTTGGTTTTGTGCAATCGGTCTGGTGTATGTTTTTGCTTATTGCGCTCTTAACCGTGTTGACGGTTTTGCAGTCTTTTGTGCTTCAGCAGAGGATGACAAGAATCCTTGGGCGGGATATGAATGATAAGGAGGTTTTGCAGTCGGGCCGTATTGTGGGGAATTTCCGGGGATTTACCCTTTTTAACTACCAAAACGGCAAGGAGATCCGGCTTTACGCGCAGGAGGGGCTGATCATGGAGAAATACTGGGGCGGCGTTGATTTCACGGCGCGACGGCTGATGGCAAGCGTGAAGGAGGCCAATAAGCTTAGGGCATGCATGCACCTTTTGGAATTGTTTTCCCAGCTTTTGCTCTATGGTTTTGCGGTGGTGCGGGCAGTCGGGGGGATGATGAGCCCGGGCGAGGTGGTGGCGTTTGTCATGTATTTTTCAAGGCTGCAGGACGGTTTTGTCGAGTTTGCGTCAAACCTTGGCGGTATGTTTACAAAGGCGGAGTTTTGCAGGCATGTCTTTGATTTCCTTGACATCCCGGACCAGAAATATAAAGGGACCATCCCAACGGAGAAGCGTGACGATAACGAGTATGAATTTGAATTTTGCCATGTTTCGTTCCGCTATCCGGGCACACAGGAGGATGTGCTGAAGGATATTTGCATGAAATGGAAGATTGGTGAGAAAATGGCGCTTGTCGGGAAAAACGGATCCGGCAAATCCACGCTGGTAAAGCTTCTTTGCAGGCTTTATGACCCGACGGAGGGGGTGGTATTGTTAAACGGGATTGATATCCGGAAATATAAATATGAGGAATATATGGCACTTTTTTCAATCGTATTCCAAGATTCCGGTCTTTTTTCCTTCCCGGTCGCGGAAAATGTCGCCGCCGACACGCAGTATGACGCAGGGCGTGTCGTGGACTGCGTAAAGCGGGCGGGATTGGCTAAGAGGCTTGCAGGGATGCAGGATGGCATCCACACCTGCCTGTACAAGGATTTTGACGAGCACGGGGTTGAGATTTCCGGCGGGGAGGCACAAAAGCTCTGTCTGGCGAGGGCGGTCTACAAAGGTGCGCCGTTCATCATCCTTGACGAGCCGACAGCAGCGCTCGACCCGGTGTCGGAATATGAGATTTACACGAAGTTTAACAGCATTGTGGGAACACGCACGGCCATCTACATTTCCCACCGGCTTTCCTCATGCAGGTTCTGCGATGAGATTACGGTGATGGACGGCGGGCGGATCGTACAGCGCGGGTCGCATGAGGAACTGGTGGGAAAAGAAGGGGTATATCAAAGCCTGTGGCAGGCACAGGCTGGATATTACCAGACAAAAGTATAAAATATAATATGAATGCTTGGCTGGTAATTGGAAAACCGGGGATGGCTCAGAGAAGATCCGTCCCCGGTTTTTGCGACATTTGGAAGATTTGCGCTTTCCCTAAAATGAGGTGGGTTCGGTGTGGTGGTGGTGGTGGTGGAAAAGAATTTTGATAAAAGATGAAAAAAGGGTCGCAATTTTATAAGTAGGTATGGTATAATATCTGAAGATATCGATGGATGGGTGGGGTTTGGAGGAGAACATATGCATACATTTATGGTGATTGTACAAATCTTGGGGTTGATATTGGCATTTTCGGCGCTGATATTGATCTTACATACGGATGTGACGAATATGCAGCAGATGATGACATTCTTCCTGATCTGCATCATCGTACAGAATTCAGGTTACCTGCTGGAACTGGGGGCGCGTGAACCGCAGGCTGCCCTGTGGGCGGTGAAGATGCAGTATTTGGGTTCTTGCTGGGTTGTCCTGTTTTTTGCAAGGTTCGTCTTCTGTTATTGCGCGATGACCCCCCCGGCGTGGCTGATTAGGGCGCTAGCCGTGGTGAACATGGTCGTTTTTGGGTTCGCATGGACGAATGACCGGCAAACATTATTTTACCGTGCAAAGACCTTTGTCATCGGACAGGATGGTTATGGCCATTATGTGTTTGAATATGGGCCTATGTATTATATGTTCCTTGTTTTCTGCTGTGCCGTACCATGCCTCATGGCAGTGTGGGCGCTGCTGCACGCGATCCACAAGCGGCCGTACCGCAGAAAGACAATGCATTATCGCACATTTATTGTGCTCTGTGTGATACCGGCAACGGTACTGCTCCTTTACAGCTGCAAGGTGATCCGGGAGTATGACCCCTGCCCGGTGACATTGGCGTTCATCCTGTCCATCGTGGTGATCTGTGTGTGGAGCCGACAGAATTTTGACTTAAGCCGTGTCGCGGCAGACACGGTGCTTGCGGAGATTGAGGACTGTGTGATCCTGCTGGATGGCGAACGGAGGATTTCCGGTTATAACCCGGCAGCCAAGGGGATATTCATCACGTTGAACGAGGATAGCATCGGCGATGAGATTTGTGACCTGGATCATTTCCCGATGGAAATTTTTGGGGCGGATGGGCATTATGAATTCCAGCTGCACGGGAGGTATTTTGAAGGGCATTTGAAAGTGATCCGCGATAAAAAAAGTATTTTGCGCGGCTATGTGCTATTAATTTTTGATATTACAAAGACGAAAAACTACATACAGGAAGTAACACAGATGCGTGAGCGCGCCGAGGAGGCAAATTCCGCGAAGAGTGAATTCCTTGCAAACATGTCACATGAGATCCGGACACCGATGAATGCCATTGTGGGGTTAAGCGACCTGATCAAGCAGGAATCCCAGGGGAGGAAGATTTACAATTATGCCTGTGACATCAAGGCATCTTCCGAGAACCTTCTGGCAATTTTGAACAATATCCTAAATATTTCGCAGGTGGAAGATGGGGAATTAGAACTGACCGAAAACGAATATTATGTGAAGAAGATGTTAAATGAAGTGATTGTCACGATGCAGCGGGCTGCACAGCAGCAGGGCCTTACACTGCAATTTGAACTTTGTGGTGAGGTGCCTTGTAAACTTCTCGGCGATGAGGGAAGCATCCGGCAGATTTTAATCAATTTGTTGAACAATGCGATTAAATTTACGAAGGAAGGTTATGTAAAGCTGATGGTGGATGGCTGTTACACGGGGGAGGATCAATGGAACCTCGTATTCCGGGTGGAGGACAGCGGCATCGGGATCAAGAAAGAAGATATGGAGGAGATTTTTGAGAATTTCAAACAGTTGGATTCCAAAAAGAACCGCAACGCAGGCGGAACAGGGATAGGCCTCTCCATTACAAAGAAGCTTACGGAACTGATGGGAGGGAAAATCGAAGTGGAGAGCGTATATGGGAAAGGGAGCACTTTTACGGTCACGGTACCACAGCAGGTCATTGATAGAAGGACAGTCTCTGAGGGGACCGAAGGACAGGAACTAGAGGAGGATGAGATGCGGATGTTTACTGCACCAGGGTATAAGATTTTGATTGTTGACGATAATTTGATTAACCGGCAGGTGGCCGTCGGCATGCTCAAGCCTTATGGCTGTGAACTGACAAGGGCACAGAGTGGCCCGGAGGCAATCGAGCTTGTAAGGCAAGAAAAATTTGACATGATTTTTATGGATCATATGATGCCGGATATGGACGGTGTTGAGGCAACGAAGATTATGCGTGAGGAGTGTGGCGAAAACGGGCGCACACCGATTGTAATTGCGTTGACGGCAAATGTTGTGCCGGGTGTGCAGGAGATGTTTCTGTCCAATGGATTCCAGGATTTCCTTGCGAAGCCGGTTGACAGGGAGCCGATGTACCGGATGCTTGACAAATGGATTCCGGATGCCCGCAAAGTCTATGAGGGGGTAACGGAAGAAAAAACAGAAGAAGGGCAGGATTTTTCCGATATTGCCATGGACAGTGTTGACATAAAGAAAGTAATGGAGTATCATACCGGTACAGTGGATGATTACATTGAGCTGCTGCAGCTATTTTATATGGATGGGCTGCAAAAGACAAAATACCTGCAGGAGCTTTTGGAATGCGAGGACGTGAAAAATTACCGGATTGAAGTGCATGCGCTAAAGAGCGCATCGGCGAACATAGGGGCAATGGCGCTTTCCGAAAAAGCGAAGGCGCAGGAAGATGCCGCCATAGAGGAAAATCTGGCATGGATTTCCGAGAATTATCCGGAAATGATGGGATTGTATGAAAAGCTGCTTGGGGAGATCAAAGTTGTTTTGGAGAAGAAAGGGCGGCTTGGGGGTGGAGATGACAGTGGAAAGCCGGAGATTGAAACAGCAGTGCTGGCGGACGGGATCCGGGAGGCACTTGACCTGCTTTCCCGTTTTAAGTCGAAACCGTGCGCCGCGAAAGTGGAATGGCTGTTAGGACATCGTCTGCCGCCGGAAACCCGGAAGAAGCTTACGGATATCCAGATGAAGCTCAAGATGTATGAGGATGATGACGCAGAGGATATGTTGCGCGAACTGGCGGACGAATTTTAGAATTACGCATATATGAAATCAAGCATATTAAAGGGAAAGGTGATGGAATATGGAAAAGTTGAGGATTTTGGCAGTGGACGATAATATGGTCAATCTTGCGACACTGGAACAGGAACTGAAAGATGAATATGAGGTAATCCCGGTTAGTTCCGGCAAACGTGCGATCAAGTTCCTCTATATTGAAAAGGTTGATTTGATTCTCCTTGATGTACAGATGCCGATGATGGATGGGATTGAGACGTTAAAGGAAATCCGCACACAGGAAAACGGTATCACGGTCCCGGTGATTTTGCTGACGGCAAAGAAAGACCGGTCTACGGTCATTGAGGGGTCAAAACTGGGGATCATGGATTACATCGTAAAACCGGTGAATTCGGACGAACTCCATGAGCGCGTAAAGCGCGTCTTAAAACGGCGCGGCATACTCCCGATGGAGGGCGATGAGCTTTACCGCCTGGTGAAGGATGTACTGACTTGTATGCAAGGCGGGAAGTTAAAGGCGGCAATCATGAAGATTGATGAGATCACGGGATACCAGATTGACGAGGCGGTATCGGGGCGTGTGCATGCCGCAAAAGTAAAATTACAGTCGAATGACCTTGTTGGTGCGGAGAGCATGATCCAGCGTGTGTTAAAGTTGATGGAGCGCGAACTTGGTGTTGGCCTCAGCGAGGAGAAACCGATGATCAGCCTTGGGGAGCTGAATTCAAGACTTCTTTATATTTTGGATGACTTAAAGAATTTCGATATTAAGGAAGCGCTCGAGAAGATTGAGAATCTGATGCGCTACAATATCCCACAGAACCTTTTCGAGTCCTGCCAAAAGGCACAGGAGCGTCTGGAAGCTTACGACGATGACGAGGCGGAGAAACTGATGCAGGAGGCGTTGAAGAATCTGGGCAGCGACCCGCAGCTTTTTCGCCAACAGGGATAATGGGCCTGTAAAAAACAGGGGGATGGCATTTCTGCCATGCTTCCCTGTTTTTTGGCATGGGTAAAAATTGCGTGGACGAGCACAGGAAAGCAACGTCCGGTGCAACACGCCCCCTACAGCGGGGAGCACCATTCCCTGGTTCCTGCACCGGACGTTGCGCAATCAGAATAACTTCTTGATGGCATCAAAGGCATCGGTCACCTTATCAATGGAAATCTTTGCTTTTACGCCATCCACTACCTTGTTGATGATATCGTCCGGAAGGTCGATGCCAAGTACCTTCTCAACTGCCTTTACCGGTTCTTTCTGGAATTGTGTGAGCAATGTCTGGTCCTTTGTGACGGTGTCCACAACTTTCTCAATCTGCGCTTTGATATCCATGTTTTATAATCTGCTACTAAAAACATATACAAAGGTGTATATGCCAGATGATTCGCTACAATCTT
>CAYMGZ010000097.1:0-2590 GCA_964390095.1 uncultured Lachnospiraceae bacterium
CAGCCAGCAATAAACAAACGACTACACAGTCAGGCGATATTGTTTTATATAACGGATCCCAGATCGTTATTTTCTACGGATCTAATTCGTGGAGCTACACAAGGCTTGGCAAGATAGATGATCTGTCCGGCTGGGAAGATGCACTCGGAAGCGGTGATGTTACTGTTACTTTTTCGTTGGAATAAAGATTTGGGATAATCGTTGTTTCACCATCTATGTTAGACCATTATAATGAACGTAAGCATGGAAAAAAAGTAACCTTGGGGCGAAAGCGATAGATGGCAAATTTTATCTTGATGCGCCAGAAAAGCACGGATACGCAAGGCATATTATGATTGCATCTGTAAGATGTGAGTTTAGGCAAAGAGGAGCTGCGCACAAGGAAGATATAAAGTCGCATTTCAACTGGCAGTTGTTTATATGTTGCGAAGGTTTTATTTTGCACTTGACTTTCCAAAAACGCTATGATAGAATAGAAGAAATTTATAACAAAGGCAATGATGAGAAGGAGTAGCTGTTGCGGGCGTTAAAGAGAGAGGATGGTGGTGCAAATCCTTACCGATGCAGCAGGGAAGCAGTCTTTGAGCCGCAGACCGAACCGGGAAGCTCCGAAGTAGGCTCTGACGGAGGCTTTACCGTTAAAAGAAGCATGGCATCGGAGGAATCCTGTGCCAACAGAGTGCAGAGTAATCTGAAGTTAGGTGGTAACACGGACATGACGTTCGCCCTAAGCTGACCGTAAATGGTTTGCTTGGGGCGTTTTTTCATGTTTTCGGGGGCTGCCAATGTGAACGGATGGGAAGCCGGATGATGGGAGGTGGTCGGATGAAAGCAGGAAAATTGCCGGGGGTTGTGGAGAGTCGTTCGGTTTTCATGTTTACCGGGGAACGGGGGGTGGAGCCTGCCAGTGCCGTGCACGGTGCGGTGCAGGATGGGCGGTGCATGGTGATGGCAACGGACCAAACCGGGATTTTCGGAACGGTGCAGACGCAGGCACTGCGCATCGGGGTTCTGTTTGACCGGGTGTGTGGGAAGCTGGCGGCGTATGGGGCGGAGGGGGAGGTTTTTACGGCGAGCCTGTCACTGCCGCCCGGGTTTGGGGAGGCAGAGTTAAAAAAGCTGGCGGAATTGATTGCACAGGCGGCAGACAGCCGTGGAATTACGGCGTATAGCGTACATGTACAGACGAGGTATGAACCGGAGGGGAAGGCGGGGGCGGTGCAGCTTTCGCTGGCTGGGGCAGGGAATGGCAGGAGGGTGGAAGAAATCCGTGGCGGTATTGCCAGGGATAGAGGGAAAGAGGAAATATTTTCTGGTTACGGCAAATCGGTGGTGATGGCAGGTTACGCGGCGCTTGAGGCGACCTCGGTGTTAATCTCGGAAAAACAGGAAGTGCTTTCTGGGCGGTTAGCGGCAGGCTATCTTGCACAGGGGCTTGCCAAAGCTTCCCGGACGGATGTGCGGGAAGCGGCGCGGATTGCCGTGCAGGCCGGGGCGCTGGTGAAGATAGCGGGTGAGGGCGGCATTTTTGGGGCACTCTGGGAGATTGGCGAATATTTTGATTGTGGCATGGATATTATCCTGCGTGATATTTTATTATTGCAGGAGACCATCGAGGTATGTGAGGTATTAGATGTTAACCCTTACCTGCTCACATCGGGGGGATGCCTGCTCGCCGTAACAAAGGACGCGCAGGCATTGCTTGGTGCTTACCGCGAGGCAGGGATTGCTGCCGCCACAATCGGGGTCTTAAAAGAGGGGCGCGACCGTGTCATCCATAATGAGTGGGAGGAACGTTTCCTGGAGCCATTCCGCGCGGAGGAACTGTACCGGGTGCTGGGAAGGCAGACGCGGAACTAAAAAACAGCATATCCCCGTACAGTGCCCGGAAACAATTTTCCGGGAGCCATGCGGACGGAAAATTGTTTCCAAGGTCATTGGGTACTGGGAGGGGAAATGCAGAACTAAAAAACAGCATATCCCCGTACAGTGCCCGGAAACAATTTTCCGGAAGCCATGCGGACGGAAAATTGTTTCCAAGGTCATTGGGTACTGGGAGGGGATATGCGGAACTTTAAATAAGGAGGATTTTCAAAAATGGAAGACAAGAACAATGAGCAGTTAAAGGAGGCGGTACTTCGCGCGATCGACAAGAACGCGAAGCTTTCGACAAAGGATCTGGCCATCATGCTTGGCTATACGGAGGAAGAGGTCGTTGCGGCCGTCGCCGAGATGGAGGCGGACTCCGTAATCTGCGGATATCCGACCTTGATTAACTGGGATAAAACCAGCCGTGAGCGCGTCACCGCGCTGATCGAGGTGAAAGTCACGCCGCAGCGCGGGCAGGGCTTTGACAAGATCGCGGAGCGCATCTACCGTTTTGACGAGGTAGAATCCGTCTACCTGATGTCGGGCGGTTTTGACCTGACCGTGATCATTGACGGCAAGAGCATGCGTGAGGTAGCAAATTTTGTTTCCGGCAAGCTTGCGCCGATGGAGGCAGTCCTTAGCACTGCAACACATTTTGTACTGAAAAAATACAAGGAGCATGGTATTCCGCTTGTGGGCGAGGTTGAAGATGAAAGGATGT
>CAYMGZ010000097.1:2600-8685 GCA_964390095.1 uncultured Lachnospiraceae bacterium
TGACGGAAATCAAACCGTCGGGAATCCGTAAATTTTTTGATATTGTTAGTGAGATGAAGGATGCAATCTCCCTTGGTGTCGGTGAGCCGGATTTTGACACGCCATGGCATATCCGCGAAGAGGGGATTTATTCCCTTGAAAAAGGGCGTACCTTTTATACTTCGAATGCCGGGCTTGCGGAGTTAAAGGAAGAAATCTGCCATTATCTGAAACGGCGCTTTCACCTTTCTTACAATCCGGCGAAAGAGACCCTTGTGACCATCGGCGGCAGCGAGGCGATTGATATCGGTCTGCGCGCCATGCTCGACCCGGGCGATGAGGTGCTCATCCCACAGCCAAGCTATGTTTCCTACCTGCCATGCGTGACGCTCGCAGGCGGTGTCCCGGTCGTGATTGAGCTGAAGGCGGAAAATGAATTCCGGTTGACGAAGCAGGAAGTCCTCGATGCCCTCACGGAGAAAACGAAGGTGTTGATCATGCCGTTCCCAAACAACCCGACCGGTTCCATCATGACCCGCGAGGATCTGAAAGACATTGTGGATGTTGTAATCGAGAAGGATCTTTTCGTGATCTCAGATGAAATTTATTCCGAACTGACTTATGGAAGCGACCATGTTTCCATTGCAGAGTTTCCGGGGATGAAGGAACGGACGGTCGTAATCAACGGTTTTTCAAAATCCTATGCGATGACGGGCTGGCGTTTGGGCTATGCGGCAGGACCGGAGAATGTGATCACACAGATGATCAAAATCCATCAGTTTGCAATCATGTGCGCGCCGACAACAAGCCAGTACGCGGCAGTGGAGGCGTTAAAGAACGGCGATGGCGACGTGCAGATGATGCGCGGGGAGTACGATAAGCGCAGGAGGTACGTGGTCAATGCACTGCGGGGGATGGGGCTTGGCTGTTTTGAGCCGAAAGGGGCATTTTATGTATTCCCGGATATCCGTAGTACAGGTATGACTTCCGATGAGTTTGCAAACAGGCTGCTTCAGGAGGAAAAGGTGGCAGTCGTGCCGGGAACGGCGTTCGGGGATTGTGGCGAAGGTTTCCTGCGCATTTCTTATGCATATTCAATCGAAAACCTGAAAGTTGCCTTGGGAAGAATCGAGAAATTTGTAAAAAATTGCCAGTAATTGCAGATATGTGGGGGGCGGCGCACATTTATCCAAAAAAAATCAATAAATTCACGGAATCAGCTTGAAAAATTATTACCAAGTATGGTAGAATGAAACAAGGCGCGATATAACCAGACAACATACGATACAGGAGGATAAAGTATGGCGACAGTGAATGCCGATTATATAAACCCGTTTCTGCTTGCATCGACGAAGGTGCTCAAGGATATGGTGATGTTGGATGCGAAACTGGGGAAGCCTTATATAAATAATGATTTGAGCTTTAGCAACGATTCTTTATTGATAATGTTGGGTGTCACGGGGGAGATGAAAGGGCAGGTCATCTTAAGTTTCCGTCAGGACGTTGCCCTTGATATTGCCTCGAAGATGTGCATGATGCCGATCACGGAGATGAGCGAACTGGCGCAGAGCGCGGTCTGCGAGTTATGCAATATGATCCTTGGCAATGCCGCGACCGTTTTTTCGACCAAGGGTATCATGATTGATATTACGCCGCCGACAATGTGTCAGGGGAATGTTACATTTTCCACAGATTATGCGGCAAATATCTGTGTGCCTATCGTGTATGACAACGACAAGACAATCGAGATTAACGTTTCAATGAAAGGATGATGCGGGGCATCATCCTTTTTGGTTGTGCGGGGGAAGGGGAAATATGTTGAATATTGTTTTGCTTGAGCCGGAAATCCCGGCCAATACAGGTAATATCGGTCGGACCTGCGTGGCGACGGGCAGCCGCCTGCACCTGATCCGGCCGCTCGGTTTTGATATTTCAGAGAAAGCGGTGCGGCGCGCGGGGATGGATTACTGGTTCTCACTCGATCTGCATGTGTATGAAAATTATGTGGAGTTCCGCAAGAAAAATCCGGGGGCGCGGGTTTATATGGCGACGACGAAGGCGCGGAGGGTGTATACGGACGTATCTTATGAGCCGGACGCGTTTTTGATGTTTGGCAAGGAAAGTGCGGGCATCCCGGAAGAAATCCTGATGGAAAACCCTGATACCTGCGTGCGCATCCCGATGGTCGGGGAGACACGTTCGCTCAACCTGAGCAACTCGGTGGCGGTCATGGTGTACGAGGCGCTGCGGCAGCAGGGCTTTGCCGACATGAAGCTGGCGGGGGAACTCCACCGCCATAAATGGTGAGGACAGCGAATGCCCGTACAGTCGCGGAACTATATATAGAAAGGGAAAACAAAAATGAACGAAAAGGTTTTAAAAACCCTCGAATTTAATAAAATCATCGAAAAACTTGCCAGTTACGCCGGTTCGTCGATGGGCAGGGAAAAATGCGAGGCGCTTGTGCCCCTGTCCGACCGCGGGAAAGTGGAAGCACTGCAGCAGGAGACGGCGGATGCGCTCTCAAGGCTCTACAAAAAGGGTACTCTCTCCTTTTCCGGGCTGCCGGATGTCGGGGCATCCGTCAAGCGGTTGGAGATCGGTTCAACCTTAGGTGCCGGCGAACTGATGAAATTAAGCTCCGTGTTAACGGCGACGCTGCGTGTCAAAAACTACGGCGTAAGCGGCGGGGATGAGACCGTGGATTCTTTAAGCGAGCGGTTTTCCCTGCTGGAGCCGCTTTCCATCTTAAACAACGAGATCATGCGCTGCATTATTTCCGAGGAGGAGATCGCGGACGACGCAAGTCCGGGGTTAAAGAGCGTGCGCCGTCAGATCAAGGCAACGAACGACAAGATCCACGAGCAGCTTGCGAAACTCATCACGGACTCCGGGACAAAGCTGATGCTGCAGGATGCGATTGTGACAATGCGCAACGGGCGTTACTGCCTCCCGGTCAAACAGGAATACAAAAACTCCTTCGGCGGCATGCTGCACGACCAGTCCGCGACCGGTTCCACGGTATTCATTGAGCCTGCATCGGTCGTGAAGCTGAACAATGACCTGGCGGAGCTTGGCATCCGCGAACAGCAGGAGATTGAAAAAGTGCTCGCGGCGTTGAGCGGACAGGCAGCAGTACACACACAGGAACTTGCCTTCAACCAGAAGACACTCGCGGAATTCGACTTTATTTTCGCGCGTGCGGTGCTTGCAAAGCAGATGAAGGGAGTCCAGCCCAAATTCAACGACCGCCGTTACATCAATATCAAAAAAGGCAGGCATCCGCTGATCGACCCGCACAAAGTCGTGCCGATCGACATTTATCTGGGTGACGCGTTCAACCTTTTAGTGATCACCGGGCCAAACACCGGTGGGAAGACAGTTTCCTTAAAGACGGTCGGGCTGTTCACGCTTATGGGGCAGGCGGGGCTCCACATCCCGGCGATGGACGGTTCGGAACTCGGCATTTTTAAGGAAGTTTACGCGGATATCGGCGATGAGCAGAGCATTGAACAGAGCCTGAGCACCTTCTCCTCGCACATGACGAACACGGTGCGGATTTTGGGCCAGGCGGATGAAGAATCACTGACATTGTTTGACGAACTGGGCGCGGGCACGGACCCGACCGAGGGGGCGGCGCTCGCGATGTCAATCCTCACTTACCTGCACAATCTTGGCGCGCGCACGATGGCGACAACGCATTACAGTGAGCTGAAGATTTTTGCGCTCTCGACCGAGGGCGTGTCAAATGCCTGCTGTGAATTTGACGTGGAGACGCTGCGCCCGACCTACCGTTTGCTCATCGGCATCCCGGGCAAGAGCAACGCCTTTGCAATCTCGTCAAAGCTTGGCCTGCCGGAATTCATCATTGAGCGGGCAAGGGAATTTATCGGCACGAAGGACGAGAGTTTTGAGGATGTGATCAGTAACCTTGAGGAAAGCCGTATCGCGATGGAAAAGGAACGTGAGGAAACGGCAAGGCTTCACGCCGAGGCGGAGGAGCTGCGCAAAAAGCTTGCGGAAAAGAATGCGCGCATCGACAATGCGAAGGACCGCATCCTGCGCGAGGCAAACGAGAAGGCGCGCGACCTTTTGCAGGAAGCAAAGGATTACGCGGATGAGACAATCCGCAAATATAATAAATGGGGGCAGGGCGGAGGCTTCGGCAAGGAGATGGAGCAGGAGCGCGATGCCCTGCGCGAAAAGCTTGGTGACAAGGACAAATCGCTGGGGATCAAAGCAAAAAAGGCAAAGAAAAAAACCTCGCCGGAGGAGCTTAAGGTCGGGGATACCGTTCATGTGCTCAGCCTAAACTTAAAAGGGACTGTGAGCACGCTGCCGAACGCGAAGGGCGATTTGTATGTGCAGATGGGGATTTTGCGCTCCCTCGTCAACATCCAGGATATCGAGCCCGCCGAGGCAGACCCAGACGAGGAGAAAAAGGCAAACACCGCAAGCGGCAAAATCCGCATGAGCAAGTCATTAAATATCAGCGCGGAACTCAACATCATCGGCAAGCGCGTGGACGAGGCAATGCCGCTCGTGGAAAAATATCTGGATGATGCGTACCTTGCGCATCTGCCAAAGGTGACGATCATTCACGGACGGGGCACGGGCGCGTTAAAAGACGCGGTGCATGCCCAGTTAAAGCGGACAAAATATGTAAAATCCTTCCGTATCGGGGAGTTCGGGGAAGGTGACCGCGGCGTGACGATCGTGGAATTTAAGTAAGCCGTTGAAATATATAGAACAAATCGGAAGTTTTTCTGGAAATATTTCCGCGGCAGGCTTATCTGCGGGAGGTTTGGTTTCACAGGGAGATTTGGCATAAAAATCAGATTACGGAAAAAAGGGGAAGTTTTAATGGCGGACAAACAAAAAATTTTGATCGTGGACGATGACGAGAATATTGCGGAACTGATCTCCCTCTATCTTGAGAAGGAATGTTTTGACACGCGGATCGTGCACGACGGGGAGATGGCAATCCTGCAATATAAGGATTATGGGCCAAACTTGATTTTGCTTGACCTGATGCTTCCGGGCATTGACGGGTATGAGGTTTGCCGTGAGGTGCGCAAGGATTCAAAGATCCCCATCATCATGCTGTCGGCAAAGGGCGAAGTATTTGACAAGGTATTGGGGCTTGAGCTTGGGGCGGACGATTACATTATGAAACCGTTCGACTCCAAGGAGCTTGTGGCGCGCGTAAAGGCTGTCCTGCGCCGCTGCAACAATGAGGAGGAGGCAAAGAAGGAGATGGCGGGCGGGCAGGCCGGGGAATTTGTCTCCTACCCGGAACTTACGATCAGCCAGAGCAATTACTCGGTGACTTACAAGGGGAAACAGGTGGACATGCCGCCAAAAGAGCTGGAACTTTTTTATTTCCTTGCATCCCACCCGAACCAGGTTTTTACGCGCGAGCAGCTGCTTGACCATATCTGGGGCTATGAATACATCGGTGACACGCGCACCGTGGATGTGCATATCAAAAGACTGCGCGAGAAGATTAAGAACCATGAGCAGTGGGGGCTGGCAACCGTCTGGGGGATTGGCTACAAATTCGCGGCGAAGGTCAAGCCAGTGAAAGCATGAAACATAAAGCATTGTTAAAACTTATTTTGTGTTATATCGTCGCGGCAGTCTCCATGTTCGTGATGCTCAATTATTTTGGCGCAAAGCGGCTCAACCGCCAGTTTTTAAAAGAAAAGGCGGAACTTTTGACGGAGGAGGCGGGGCTGATTGCGGAAGAATATGTCACCCCGTACTACCGCGACACAACCAAGCTTGCCGACATGCTCGTCCAACTGCGCAGCATCGACCGCTTCCTCGGCACGCGCATCTGGGTCGTCAACACGAACGGGATGGTTTTCGTGGATACCGGGGAGGGAAGCCGTGCACGCGGCATCAACGTTGACAATTACAATCCCCAGTTCCTTGATGAGGTCGTGAAAGGCGGATATTTAACGGACATCACGTTCCCTGGGGTCATGCCGGACGGGATGCTGGTAGTGGCGCAGCCAATCTATCTGGATTATTCCCTGCGCGGCTATGTCTGCATTTTTCTGCCGATGGCCATGGTAACAAAATCTGTCACGCAATATCTTGA
>CAYMGZ010000098.1:0-8635 GCA_964390095.1 uncultured Lachnospiraceae bacterium
ATTGTACTGGGCCGTTATTTCCCGGATCTTGATAAAATCGTTCATATTACATAACCTCCTGTCTTTGATCTAACGATAGTATAAACGATTCCCCAACGGCAGAGTCAAGCATTCCTTTATAAATTCCCGCACAAAATAAATTTTTTAATTGCATATAAAAAAGCGCTGCCCCATCCGGATCTGACGAAAAAGGGGAAGGCTTACGCCCTCCCCCTTTTTCGTAATTTTACGCCAGTTCGCTCATCTGCGCCGTATACAGCTTATAATATGCCCCCTTCTTCGCCATCAATTCCGCGTGCGTCCCGCATTCCTTGATCCCGCCGTCCGAGATATACATGATCTTATCGCAGTTTTTGATCGTTGAGAGCCGGTGCGCGATGATGAACGACGTGCGGCCCTGTAACATTGCGTTCAACCCCTGCTGCAGCGCTTTTTCCGTCTGTACGTCAATGCTTGAGGTCGCCTCGTCAAGCACCAGGATTGCCGGGTCGGAAAGAAGCGTGCGGGCAAAGCTGATCAGCTGCCGCTGCCCCTGCGAGAGCAGGGAGCCGCGCTCCTTCACTTCCGTCTGGTATCCGTCCTTCATCCCCTCGATAAAGGAATCCGCACATACGACGCGGCTTGCCGCACGGATCTCGTCCAATGTCGCGTCAAGCTTGCCGTACCGGATGTTGTCCTCGATCGTCCCGCTGAAAATAAAGCTGTCCTGCAGCATGATGCCCATCTGCGAGCGCAGCGAATGCAGTGTCACCCCGGCGATATCCACGCCGTCAATCAAAACGCGCCCGGAATTGACATTGTAAAAGCGCGAGAGGAGGTTGACGATCGTGCTCTTGCCCGCCCCGGTTGGCCCCACAAGCGCCACGCTCTCGCCCGGGTTTACCGTAAAGGAGACATGGTCAAGCACATGCTGGCCTTCCTCATAACCAAAGCAGACATCCTCAAATCTCACCTCGCCCTTGATCTTTGGCAGCTCCCCGGCATCCGGCGCGTCATCGACCGTCACCGGCTCGTCCATCGTCTCAAAAATGCGTTCCAGATACGCAATGTTGTTGATGAAGTTATTGAAAATATTGCCGAGGTTCATGATCGGCTGCCAAAACCTGGAGGCATAGGAACTGATTGCCACGATCGTTCCGACCGAGACTTTCGCAGGTCCTAACACCAAAAGCCCTACTGCGAAAATTGCCGCGCGCACAATGACCGCGATATCGTCGATGGCCGGCCAGACTAGGTTCGAGTATTTGACCGCGCCCATCCACGCGTCACGGCATTTGCCGGAGAGTGTGTCAAAAATCTCCGCATTTTCCTCCTCGCGCGCGAAAATCTGCGTGATGCGCGCGCCGGTGATGTTTTCCTGCAGGTAGGCGTTCAGATTGGAATTTTTGTTGGAAACCAGCTGCCACGCCCTCCTTTGGTGGCGCTTGATGTAACCCAACACCGCCGCGAGCACCGGAACGCCGGCAAACACGACGAGCGAGAGCTTGACATCGACGAGCAGCATGAAAATCACAATGAACACCATATTTAACATTTCAAGGATCACGTTGATCAACCCGTTCGAGAGCATGTCCGAAACCGAATTGACGTAATTGACCACGCGGATCATGATTTTGCCATGTGGGCGGTCGTCGTAATACTGAAATGGTAATTTTTGTAAATGTGCAAATAGATCCTTGCGGATATCAAAAATAATGCTCTGGCCAACCACGGTCATAATGCGCGAGCGGATGGCGGAGAAGGCAATGCTGACGGCATATGTTACGGCAAGCAGCAAGACCAGTTCCAAAAGCTGCTTCTTATCCCCTGCCGGGATTGCCACATCGAGCGCCCGCTGCACGATGATCGGGTTTAACAGCCCGGTGATTGCCGCAAGTGCGCTGATGACAAGTGCCAATACCATGCGCTTTAAATATTTTTTCACATACACCGACGCGCGGAGTAAATGGTGGAAATCAAATGGGGTTTCCAAAACCTCATCTTCTTTGAATGTATTCCTAGCCACGCCGCACACCCCCTTTCCCGTCTTTCGGCTGTCTGCCGCTTTGTTCTGTCCCGGTTCCGGCGTTTTGTGCTTCCTGTGCGGCACCCGCGGCTTCCTCCCTAGCTTCCTGCGCCGCAAACAGTTCCTCGCCGCCCTGCAGCTTCACAAGCTCATAGTAGTAGCCCTTCTTTGCAATCAGTTCCTTATGCGTGCCTTCCTCCTCAATCCTGCCGTCCTTTAACACCAGGATCTTGTCCGCCTTCCTCGTCGAGGAAATGCGCTGCGCGATGATGATCTTCGTGCAGGTAAATTCCAGGTGCTCAAGCGCGTCCTGGATATGCTTTTCCGTCTCCAGGTCCACCGCCGAGGTCGTATCATCAAGGATCAGGATGGACGGTTTGATCGCCATTGCACGGGCAAGCGAAATGCGCTGCTTCTGCCCGCCGGATAAGCCTACCCCGCGCTCACCGACAATCGTCTCATACCCTTCCGGCATCTTTGAGATAAATTCCGCTGCCGCCGAATATCCCGCATAGCGGCGCACCTGCGCCTGCGGCATGGTACTGTCACCGTAGGCAATGTTCCCGTCGATCGTATCGGAATACAAAAGGACATCCTGCGTGGCAAGCCCGATATTTTTGCGCAGGTCATGGAGCTTGTACTCCCGCACATCCACGCCATCCACGAGGACACGCCCTTTCGTCGGGTCATAAAAGCGCGGGATCAGCTGGATGAGTGAAGTCTTCCCGCAGCCGGTCTCCCCCATGATTGCAATCGTCTGCCCCGGCTCGGCCGTAAAATTGATATGGTGCAGCACCGGGCGGTGTTCATAGGAAAAACTGACATCCTTAAACTCAATCTTCCCGCGCAGATGCTCTTTTGCTTCCACCGGTTCCCCCGCGTCCACAATCGTCGGCTCGGAATAATAAATTTCCATTACTTTTTTTGATGCCGCCGAAAAGCGCTGGAACTCATTCATGATGCCGCCAAGGTTGCGCATCGGGTTGGCAAGTGCCCATGTAAGCCCCGAGAACGCGACATACTGCCCCATCGTAAGCTTGCCGTCAATCAAAAACATCCCGCCGACAAGCAGCAGCACGACCGGGAGGAGGTTTGCAAATGTCTCGACATACGGATAATAATGCAGCCAGACAAATGCCGTTTTCTGGTTTGTCTCCGAATATTCGCGGTTGCGTGCGTCAAACTTTTCCTTCTCGTGTTCTTCCCGCGCGAACGCCTTGACCACGCGGTTCCCGGCAATGTTTTCCTGCGCCGCCGTGTTCATCAGCGAAAGCTTTTCGCGCAGGAGTGCATGCATCGGTGCCACACGGTTGCGGAACAACACAATGATGACAAAGATGAACGGGGCGATCGCAAGCAGGCAGAGTGCAAGCCGCCAGTCCATGTAAAAGAAATACACGACCGCCGCAAACATCAGCGAGAAACTCTCCACGATCATGCGGACCACCCACGCGATCATGTGGCGCACGGCATCAAGGTCACCCGTCAGGCGCGTCATCAGATCGCCCGTGCGGTAATTATCATAAAACTTCATATCCTGATGCTCAATTTTTGCAAACAGGAAATTGCGGATGCGGTAGAGCACCTTCTGCGAGATGCCCTCAAAATTGATGCAGGTCACATACACGATGGCCGTGCGCAAAAATGTTACCAGCACCATGCCCACGATCAACCCGATGAGCAGGTTTCTTTTTGTGGACAGGTTTTCCGCCGCCCCCTCCCCTGTCAGGAACAGATCCACGATCTTTTCCGAAAAGACAGGTACCGTCAGCTGCAGGACATTATAAAGGATTGTACCGAAAATACCAAGAAGATACATGGCGCGGTATCCTTTCATGTTTTCCCACAGCCAGCGCATTTTTGACTTACTGACTTCCATAATCTTGCCTCCCCGCTGCGGCTTTATGATCCGGAAAGCGGACAGATTTTTTGTCCTGGCTTCCCTGTCTGGGGCGGCAGTTCCCACGGCCAGCCATCGGATGTAAATTATTTCCATTTATGCCGGAGCCCACCGTCTTCCCTGCCTTCCGGGGGATCCCGCGCAGCGAAAAACCCCCCTTTCCCCACTGTTTTTCGACATTATAATGATTCCGGGAGGCAAATACAATGTCTTTTCCGATAATAAAATGGGTTTATTTTTTCTTTTCGGCAAACAACCATTTTTGTAGTTCACATACGGCAACCGGCGTGGCAGAAAGGCCAAGCACCGTTCCCCATCCCGCAAGGCTAAGTGGTATGACCTGGAAAATATCTGCAAGTGCCGGGACGGTCAGGACGGCGGCCTGCAAAAATCCACACACCAAAAATGCCACCACCATTTTCTTATTGCCAAAAAACCCGATTTTAAAAAGCGAGCGGCGGCTGCGCATATTAAACGCATGGAATAACTGTGAAAAAGAAAGCACCGCAAAGGCATAGGTGGAACCACCGACCAGGTATGCCGTCAGGGCAAGCAGCCCGATCATTGCGCCTTCGAGCACAATCTGCCCGACCAGGCCATCCGAAAAAATTCCTTTTTTAGGCGGGGTCGGGGGGCGTTTCATAATCCCTTCTTCCGGCGGCTCCACCCCTAAGGCGATTGCCGGGAGGGAATCCGTTACCAAGTTGACCCACAAAAGCTGTACTGCCGCAAGCGGGGATGGCAGGCGGCAAAGGATGGCGGAAAAAATCGTTATGATTTCCCCGATGTTGCACGAAAGCAGGAAATGGATGGATTTCCGGATATTGTCGTAAATGCCGCGCCCCTCGCGCACCGCCTCCACAATGGTTGCAAAATTATCATCCATCAGCACCATATCCGCCGCGTTCTTGGCAACATCCGTGCCGCCCTGCCCCATGGCGCAGCCAATGTCCGCCGCTTTTAACGCCGGGGCATCGTTGACCCCGTCACCCGTCATTGCGACAATCTCCCCGGATTTTTGCAGGGCTTTGACAATGCGCACCTTATGTTCCGGCGAGACACGGGCAAAAACACGGTAATCCCTGATATTTTGTGCCAGTTCCTCCTCGCCCATCGCGTCAAGCTCGGCCCCGGTCACTGCCTTTTCGTTCCCGTTTGCCAAAATCCCAACCTCACGCGCCACGGCACAGGCCGTCACCACATGGTCCCCCGTGATCATGACAGGGACAATCCCCGCCTCCCGGCAGGTTTTTACGCACGCCGCCGCTTCCGGGCGCGGCGGGTCCATCAGGCCAAGCAGCCCGTAAAACACAAGGTTCTGTTCCGGATCCCCACCCCGCGTCCCCGGGTCTTTTTTGTATGCCACGGCAAGGACGCGCAGTGCCTGCCCGCTTAACTGCCGGTTCTGCCTGCGGATTTCCTCACGCATCTGCTCCGTCATCAAAAGCACACGGTCATCCCTCTCGTAATAAGCGCAGCGCGAGAGCAGGATATCCGGTGCGCCCTTGGTGATGGAAAAATTTCCCATATCCGTTTTATGTACTGTGGTCATGCGCTTCCTTGCCGAATCAAACGGGATTTCCCGGATGCGTGGTGCCGCCGCCAGAAGTTTATCATAAGAAAGTTTTTCCCCCGGCAAGGCGCGTACAATTGCAAGTTCCGTTGCCTCCCCGCAGTATTTTAACTTCCCGTGTTCCTTTTGCTCCTGCACATTGCAGCAGAGTGCCGCCGCCATACAGATTTTTTTTGCCCGCTCCGATGTCTGTGGGAGTACGCTCTGCCCGTCACACACCCGCACGACCGTCATCTCATTCTGCGTCAGTGTCCCCGTCTTATCCGAACAGACCCATGTGGCACTCCCCAAGGTCTCCACGGCCGGCAGGCGTTTGATGACGGCATTTTTGGCTGCCATGCGCTGTACGCCGAGCGAGAGCATGATGGTCACCATCCCTGGGAGCGCCTCCGGTATGGCCGCCACGGCAAGGCTCACGCTTGTCATGAACATATCAAAAAGCCCGCGCCCCTGCATCGCCCCCATCACAAAGATCAAGACGCAGATGGAAAGCGCCGCGATCCCAAGCCATTTCCCCGCCAAGGCAAGGCGTTTTTGCAGCGGTGTCTGCGGCGTTTCGTCATTTAAAATCATATCGGCGATCTTGCCGACCTCCGTGCGCATGCCGGTTTCGGTCACGATGGCAAGCGCGTGCCCGTTTGTGACAATGCTGGTCGAGTAGACCATGTTCGCGCGTTCCGCGAGCAATGTACCTTCCGCAAATACTTCGTCGGCGGATTTTTTTACCGGGAGGGATTCCCCGGTCAATGCCGATTCATCGATTTTTAACTGCACTGCCGTAAGAAGCCTTGCATCCGCCGGGACATAAGCCCCCGCCTCCACCTCAATGACATCGCCCGGCACAAGCTTTCCCGCCGCAATCTCCGCACGCACGCCATCCCGGTAGACGATGGCCGTCGGCGCGGAAATTTTCTTTAATGCCTCCAAGGATTTTTCTGCTTTCTCTTCCTGCACGACCCCTAAGATGGCATTTAAGACCACGATGGCAAGGATGATCACCGGATCCGTAAAATCCGTATTGCCCTCGAATGCCGAAGCGGCGAAGGAAATGAGTGCCGCCGCGATCAGCACCAAGATCATGAAATCCTCAAACTGTTCAAAAAAACGCCCCAGGAAGCCTTTTTTCTTTTTTTGTGTGAATTCATTTTTCCCGTATTGGGCCAGGCGTTTTGCCGCTTCCTTTGTGGACAAGCCTTCCTTGCTGCCATTTTGTTCCCGCACCACTTCCGCCGCGCTGCGGGTATATGCCGCCATTGCCATTTTGATACCTCCGTGCCGTTTGAAACCTGCCTTCCATTTTGCACCTGTTTTATGCCGCCTTGGCGCAGTCCATTGTTCTCCCGTCAGTATACATTATGATATGCGCAGGCAAATTATTCAGAATAATTCCGGATGATAAAATTCCACTTTACAAAAACCACTTTTTCCGGTATGATGGAACAGGTTTTTAAAGCAGGGAGGGGTTCTTCCAACCGTAAAAACCATGTATGGAATTTTTTCCCAGACAGGAAAAGAAATATAAGAAATGGAGATATCCCATGAAATACAAAATACTTGTGCTTGATATTGACGGCACATTAACCAACACAAAAAAAGAAATCACGGAAAAAACAAGGCAGGCACTTTACCGCCTGCAGGAAAACGGGATCCGCCTGGTCATTGCTTCCGGGCGGCCAACCGCAGGGACAAGGGCGGTGGCGGGCATCCTCCGCCTTGCCGAATTCCATAATTTCATCCTCTCCTTCAACGGCGCGAAGATTACGGATTGCGGCAGCGGGGAAACCGTGTACGAACAGGTACTGCCAGAGGAGGTGATCCCGGAAATCTGCCGTGCCGCTACCGGGTACGGAACGGGGCTGATTTCCTATGAGGGGGATGATGTGATTGCCGCGACACCGATTGACCCGTACATGGAGCTTGAGGCGCGCATCAACGGGCTTGCAATCCGCCGGGTCCCGGATTTTGCAAACTATGTCACGTTCCCGGTCAATAAATGCCTGATGACCGGTGCGCCGGAATATCTTGCCGAGGTCGAGCGCAGGCTGCAAAAACAATTTGGGAACCGCTTAAGCATTTACCGTTCCGAGCCGTATTTCCTTGAATTTATGCCGCCGGATGTGGACAAGGCAAAATCTTTGGAAAAACTGCTTGCAAAGCTCTCCCTCACCCGCAGGGAAGCCGTCTGCTGCGGCGATGGCTTCAATGATATTTCCATGATCAAATATGCGGGCCTTGGCGTTGCAATGGCGAACGCGCAGGCCGCGGTGCGTGCGCACGCGGATTATGTCACCGCCACAAACGATGAGGACGGGATTGTGCAGGTGGTGGAAAAATTTTTTTGCAAGTGAAATTTTGCCGCACCGAAAAACCTTATTTTCCCGTAACAGCACATCCGGCTTTTGCTGGCGTTTATTTTTTGGAAGAGTCCGGTGAACCGGACTCTTTGTTCCATTTTGGGGCATCCTATCTTCTTCCGATATATTCTTTCTGCTTGCGGTGTTCCGCTTTCTGCGCATACATGCGTTCATCCGCCATGCGGACAAATTCTGCCACCGAAAGTTCTTCCGAGACTGGCCCAAGGATCATGCCCATGCTGAACCCGACCCGGTACGGATGGAGTTTTGCGGCATTGTAGCGGTCAAACTCTTCCTGAAGCCTTTGCCCAAAACCCGCCGCAACCTCCTCGGAAACGACCCCCGCCGCCATAAATTCGTCCCCGCCCATGCGTGCACAGAAAAATTCCTCCCCGCATGTCCTCATCAGCGCATCCGCCGTAAAACGGATCGCCACATCACCCTCACCATGCCCGTAAGTGTCATTGATATATTTTAACCCATCCATGTCGATGGAAACAAGGGCAAGTTTTTTCCCGTCCCCTGAGCCTTCCCCACAGCAGCATGCGCGCAATTTCTCAAAAAACCCGCGCCGGTTCAAAATACCGGTCAGGGCATCATGGATGGACTGGCTTTTAAAAATTTCCACCATCGTTTTCTGCTCAAGGCGCACCTTGAGGGCAGCCAGCTCCGTGCTCAGCGTGTTCACAAAATTCTGCATCTGGTGGAATTCAATCATCCCGACCGCATAGCTTACGGCAAAATAACCAACCGTCTTGTCAAGGACATGCAACGGCACAATCAGGATCTTGCTGCACTGTAAC
>CAYMGZ010000099.1:0-8602 GCA_964390095.1 uncultured Lachnospiraceae bacterium
CTGAAACGCTATCTTTTATCGGGGGTTAAAAAATTTCAAAAGTTGTAAACTGGTGAATATTTAACAATTTGTGCAAAATACAATTTATGCAAAATCCCCCTCCCATATTGAAAAACAAAATAACTCCCCTTATAATCAATACCAGGAACCACCAACCCATACAGCGGGCAGCACAGCCCAGAAAGGAATATACTTACAATATGGAAATAATATATATAACACCAAAAGATTCCCTGCAAAAGGCCCTGCAAAACGCACGGCCTGGCACCCGGATTTCCCTCGCAAAAGGCATTTACCGCGAAAAAATCGAAATTTCCGTTCCGGATATCGAACTTGTCGGCGCAGGCGCGGAAGATACAGTTATCATCTATAACGATTTCGCAAAAAAGCTCGATGAACATGGTGTGGAATATGTCACCTTTCGCACTTATACCATGGCGGTCACAGCACCGCACGTACATTTGAAAAACCTCACGGTACAAAACGATGCGCTCTCCCCACAAACCAAAGGACAGGAGGTCGCCCTGACGGTCTACGCCGATGATTTCTCCGCCGAAAACTGCCGTTTCATCTCCACGCAGGACACGGTGTTTTTAGGTCCGCTCCCGGATGATTTGATCCGGCGTTATGACGGATTCCTAAAAGATGAACTCCGCGCTGCAGGCTCCCAAAAACAGCGCTTTACGAAATGCTTTATCGCTGGCACGGTTGATTTTATCTTTGGCTGCGGCGATGCGCTTTTTGAACACTGTGAAATCCGCTCCCTCTACGAAATGCGCGGACACGGCTATACGGCAGCCCCCGCCCACGATATCAACCAGGCAACAGGGTTTTTGTTCCACAAATGCCGCTTTACCTGCGACCCGCAGGTTGCCGATGGATCGGTATTCCTTGCCCGCCCGTGGCGGGATTACGGGAAAGCCTCGTTTGTGGAGTGCGAATACGGGAAACATATCGCGCCTGTCGGATTTGATAAGTGGAATGACACCAACCGCGACCGGACAGCACGCTTTGCTGAATTCCCCGCAAAAAGCGAAGGGCGGGTTTTATGGAGCACTGTCCTGTCCATAGAAGAAAAAGAGGCACTTCTTGCCGCCTTTTCCTGATCCTGGCCATCCGCAGGAAGCCTTATTTCACACAGACTGCAAAATCACAAGATCTAATATATCATGTTGACCATATTTATGCAACACTTTTCTGAAATTCTTATAAATTGTGCACAAACACGTTTTTGCAAATTTTGCGGAATGGGATGCCCGTGCACAAAAAATGCAGGGAAGATTTCCACACCTTCCCTGCATTTTATTCCAGTTGCCATCCCAGGCATTTCCTGTTACAGCGATGCAAATCAGAACTGCTCCATCCACTCGCGCATTACCTTCATCAAAGCATCTTTTCCAAGCCCTTTTTCCTCCAGATCCCCCTTGCTGTTGTAATAAAGATGTATGTTATATACAATCTCCCCTTCCACCATGTAACCTTCCATCCAGTAAGTACCCCCGCCATCATACTCCGGAGCCATAATAAGCCCTGTTTTCCCACGCGCTGTCACATATTCCTTCTCTTGCACATCCTCCACATCCCGCTCAAATGGCATCCCAACCCCCATCCCGTCATAGCACCAATCCTCGGTAAAGATTTCCGCCTCCGTCGCCGCATAGATCTTTTCTTCCTCCCCAATCTTATAATGGCTTAAAATCCCCACCTTAATCAGTTTCCCTTCCTGATTCCCATACACCGCAAGGGAAGTGATATGCCAGACATTCCAGTCCGCCAGCGCCGTGTCCATAAGCCCGTCAAACCTGACAAAATCCAGTGCTTCCTTTGCTGTCCCAAATTCCTTCACCCAGCCGCGCGGTACGCTGTCCGGATGCGGAATCCCGCCCTCTGCCTCTTTCCTTGCTTCCTCCTGAAAGCCGTCCACCACCGCCAGCACCTGCTCGCCAAACATATCGGCCGAAACCTGGTCCGGCCGAAAGTCCACCCAATAATAGTTCGCATCTGGATTATGAGGATCCACGGAATCCCCGATATGCCAGCTAAGCCTCGATGCCGCAAACACGGCACTCCCGCCAACCAGACAGACCGAACAAACCGCCGCCACCGCCCATTTGAAACGCATTCCTGCTGTCCGCTTTGTCTTTGCCTTTTGTTCCTGCATTTCCATCCGCCGGATTTCTTCCCGCGACATCAGCTCAATCAGCCCATCCTCAAGCCCATTCATCGCCATAAGAATCCCCTGCCCGTTTGCCCTCTTTCTTTCCATCTTACCATGCTTACTCATAACATCCCCTCCTTTTTCAACGCATTCCACAACTGTTTCCTCATCCGGAACAACATACTTTTGATCTTCCCCCGCCGGCATCCAAACTCCTCCGCCAATTCCTTCACCGACTCGCCATACCAGTACCGCCGGATAAAAATCTGCCGCTTCAAAACCTCCTGCCCCTTCAAAAAATCCGCAATCGCTGCGGAAAGCTCCTGCTGCCCTACCTTTTCCAGCACATCCGGCGCTCATTTGCCAAGCTCGTCGGAAAGCTCCACAAACACTGCACTGCGCTTTGCGGCATGGTTCCATTCCACCCGGTTGAACGCTAAGTTCCGGCATATTTTCGCCGTGTAGGCAAAAAGGAATTCCGGGCATTTTGGCGGAATGCTCTCCCAGACCGCAAGATAGGTGTCATTGACACATTCTGCGGCATCCTGTTCGGAAAGGATCCGCCCCGCCAAATGCTCAAGGCGTTTCCCGTATTTGTTCGCAAGCTCATAAAGCCCCCGCTCGTCCCTGCCCTGTAACAGCGCAAGGATTTCATCGTCCTCCATCCTCCATCCCCTTTCCCCGTACTATAAGTTCCGTACATGCCCTCCCGGTACCAACACCCCCAGACAAACCTCAAAAAGCCCTCCCGGTATTTTCCGTGGTATACGGTCCTTTCACTACCTATAAACAGAAAAACAGGCCGGTTGGTTCCGCCCTTTAGAAAAAATAATCCCAAATCCTACAAAAAAAGCATCCCGCCCCCAAAATATAAATTTTGGCAAACGAAATGCTTTTTATACAAACCCTCTGTCAGCCTGTCACACACCGGGCTTTGCCCAAAGCCCATCCCACAAAAATTCCTGATACCGCGCAGGCAGCCCGCTTTTTCCCAGAACCTTCCTGACTTCTTCCTCATCCCTGCATTTGCAGAGCGCACCAAACAGTTCCGACTTCCCGTCATTCTCCCATTCCAAGAACGACAATTTTTCCGCCAGCCTTGCACACAGCCGTTCCCCTGCCGGCATCGTTTCGCGGACACGCAGCTCACAGACCTCACCCGGATGCACGGCTTCCAGATGGACGCGCGTATACCCGTTCCGGTGATCCAAAAAGAATGCTTTCTCCTTCCCGCCCTCCGTCACCGTAACCGCGCCCCTTGCGATACTCCTCAGCTCAAAAAGGTAACTGCGCGGCGGCAGGATCTTTCCCGTATCCTCCACGCAAAAGCGCACCACCCATTCCCCGTCCGCTTCCGTTTCCGACCAGAAACGTGTCACGGCGCGGGATTGCCCCTCATCCTCGGTCAGGCGGTATTCGCCCTTTCCGGAAAATGCAAGCACCCGGAGCCTTCCCGGCAACCCTGTCCGGTTGCCCTCCGGCGCGCCGTCAAGCACAAAGAATGCACCCCCGCCCGCCAGAACAGGCATGGAATCCAAAAAACGCACCATATTGTACCATCCGCCGCCCGTGTATACATCACCCGTAAAAATATCCGTAAAACGCCCTTTTGGCAGCCAGACCCTCACAACCGCCATCCCGTGGCCATCCCCCTTTTTTGACACAGGTGCAACCACCAGCTGCCGCCCGAACAAATATTCGCCCGGACATTGATATGCCTCCTCTTCTTCCGGGTACGCATAGTACATCGGCTCAACCAGCGCCAGCCCGCACTCCGCCGTCTCGCACGCAGCGGAATATAAAAACGGGAGCATGGCGTGCCGCAGCCGCAGGAATTTCTTCGCCACCTCACCCGCGCCATTCTTATACGCGTCAGGCATCTTTGAAAATATATCACTCTTACTGCTGTGGAGACGGTTTATCGGCGAAAAGACACCGAACTGCAAAAACCTCACATAGAGTTCGTTATCCTTCTCCCCACCCATATGCCCGCCAATATCATGGCTCCACCAAGTATAGCCCACATTGCTTGCGGTTGCCGTAAAATACGGCAGGAATTCCAAAGTTTTCCAAGTCACAATCGTATCCCCGGAAAAACCGACCGGATAGCGGTGCGCGCCCACCCCCGAATAGCGGGAAAGGATCAGACCTTCACGCCCCTTTGAAATATCCAGAAAATGGAAATGGTTCAGTCCCCAGAGCGGGTCATAGCCGGGAATCCTGGTGTCCGTCCCCTGCTGCCAGTCAATCCACCAGAAATCCACACCGTCTGACTCATATGGCTTGTGGAGCAATTCAAAATACGCATTGATAAATCTGCTGTCCGTAAAATCAAACTCCACCCGTTTCTTTGTTTCCGGGTCAACCCCCATGCGTTGCGCCATCTCCCCGTACTGTTCCTCCGTGTACTGCACGCCGGAAGCCGGATGGAGGTTCAGCGTTGTGTGCAGCCCCATACCGTGCAGGGTTTTCAGGAATCCCCTGTAATCCGGAAAAAGTTCCCGGTTCCAGCTGTACCCCGTCCAGCCATCCACCCCTTCCGGGAGGTTCTCACTCGGATGCCAATCCATATCCACCGTTGCCACGGTAAACGGAAGCCCTTCCTCCGCAAACATCCCCATCAGCTCAAGATATTCCTCCTGCGAATATGCATGGTAGCGGCTCCACCAGTTCCCAAGCGCCCAGCGTGGCACCCGTGCCGATGGCCCGCAGAGCGAATACAGCGCCTTTACCGCGCTGCGGTAATCATGCCCGTAAGCAAATACATACCAATCCCTCTCCGCCCGCTTCCTCGGGCAGACCATTCCCTGTTCATCCAGCAAAAGGGAAGCACTGTCATCATACACCGCCACACCACATTTTGAGACCACACCATCCCCAAGCTTAACCGGATGGCCTTTCTCCTTTTCCGGATGGAAAGAAACCCACCAATCCCCGTCGCAACAGTCAAGCGTCCGGTATGTTCCCTTCAAGTTTCCCTCATTAAAAAGCGCAACGGCTGCGCCGCCCGGGAAGATGACCTCACTTTTTTCCAAGTCTTCTTTTAACACCAACTGAACCTTTGAGGTTGTTATAACCATGGAACCGTCCGAACCAGGTGCCTTACCAGTTCCGTTTTCCACCCCACTAACCGTATACTCCACCGGCTCCGCGTTCCGGAACCATACTGCCTGTGTCGCGCTGTCACAGAACGTTCCCGTTCCATCCTCCTCAATGCGGAACAGCTCGGGTGCCAGTACGGTAATCCTCCGGTTCCCAAAGATAACGATATTTTTCCCATCCGCAGCCGGCGCGGTCACCGCAACCAAATGTTTTTCCAGCATAAATTTTTCTCCTTGTCTTCGTCCTGACCAACGATGTGGGAAAGCCTGCCCCTCCCCCACGGATACGCACAATCTTCTTCCAGCCCGTTATCCTGCGTAGTTTAACCCCCCGACCACATCCTCCGTCCACTCATAATACCCACCGTCCGGATTCTCGATATTGATCCCGTTTTCCAAATACAAATATCCCTGCACGCCGCCCTCCGTCTCAACCATCACAAAATTCTTATTATCCGTCGCCGGGAATACCAATTTTTCCCCCGGCAAAAGCACTACAAAATCTGACGCAACATCCATCTCCTCGTACAGCCGAACCGGCGCGCGCAAAGTATATGGGTAACTCTCCCCATCGCCCAAGTCCGGATAATACATTTTTTGTTCGACTTTAACCAGCTCATGCTCCCCGTTCAGCCGGAAACTCATCGGGGCTTTCCAAGTCTGGAGAACCGAAAGCCAGCAGCTCATCCGCATCATCCCGCCCCCGTCAAATGTGATGCCTTTGCATCTCTTATCCCACGGTCCTTCCACAACCCCTGTTTTCTTTAGGCATTCCCCGTTATACCAATAAATTTTCGTATAATCACTGCAATTATCTCCATGGTTCCAAAGCCCAATCTCCAAAATCCCGTCTTCCCTGTCAATATCCCACAGGAAAAAAGAATCCCCGTCTTCCGAGCCGTCCAATGCCGCGCTGTAATTTTTCCCGTCAACCAATAGCAAGTTTCCTCCGTAAAACAGCCTTTCCTCTGCCCCATCGCCATTTAAATCAACCAGATATTCCTGCTCCGCGCGGTAAATCCCCGGCTCCGTGATCCGGATGGCCTCCCCCTCCCACGCAAGCCCCACCGCCTCGGCAAAGGCATGGAGTTTTACGGCAGCTTCCACCGTAAAGTATTTTGATTTCCTGGCGCTCGCGTTGTCCGCATAGACAAGCTGCCCCGCATAAACCGAAGTTTCCCCGTCGTGGTCAAAATTCTTTGTCGCAAACCCTATTGTACTCCCACAAAGGATATTTTGCAAGGAAGCTTTGCAAATACATTCATCGCCGATCCATATCCCGACCGATTTTTCATACTGCCCAAGCCCAAGCAGCGCGCCCGGGCTGCCAAATGCCTCCATCCCTGCCTGCTCATTTCCCGACAGAATGGTAGCAAAAAACGCATCCGAAAACGTAAAGATTAAATTGCGCCTGCTGATTGCTGTAAGGTCATTCCCCGTTGCCAAAACTCTTTCCGGTTCCTCCTGCCCTTCCAGCTTCTGTAGCGCACAAATTTTTAAATCCTCCTTTGTCTGCTTGGCATACTGCTCCTTATAATACTCAAATGGCGGCTGGTAATCCGGATACTCTGCCAGTTTCTCCTGAAAAACCGGTGCGTAGACCCCTTCCCTGACCATAATATTATACTCGTTTTGAAGTCCCCCACTCATGATCATTTCCTGCATTGCCCGGATATCAAGCGAGTCGTCCCACGCAAGGCAAAAACCCTCCTCCCCCTCATGGAGCACCGGCACCTGAAGATAATAATTATGCCGTATCCGGTCTTTGGTTGACGGATCCGTCCACACGGTCTTCTCCACATAATTCACGACCATCCTGCGGTCCGCAAAATAATAAATATCCTTTACAACCGCATCAGCTTTTTGGATCGCAAGGAGGATCTCAAGCCCATTCTCATACTGGCAAAATTCCTCCTCGGTAACCGGAACACCGCTGTACTCATGGAAACCATTTTCATCATAGTAATAATAATAATCCTTGTACGAACAATCAAAAGTCCCCCCACAGGCAAGCTCATAATAATCCGCTGCGGATGAATAAATATCATAATCCTTATTCTCTACCAAAAGCCGCCCATCCTCCAGCAAATCCATGCCCCACCCTACTTCAAGCTCAGCGGGCTTTGCCCTGTTCCCGTCCACCTCATACATAAAAAAGGCCATGTTGTCCGCCCCGGCAATGCTGCATAAATAGAAAGTATTCCCCGGCAGCTCAAGAAACCGCTGGGCACTGTATGTATTGTCCTCCATCAGAAACTGCACCGATCCGTCCGCAGCCGCGAACCACACTTCGATTCCCCCGTCCGATTCCAGCCCGCAGACATACGCAAACGCTTCCTCCCGCCCATCGCCGTCAAAATCACGCTGTAAGACCCAGCACGCAGTCTTTCCCGTTGCCTCATAAATCTGGCGGACAACCGCGTCCTCCTTCTCATTGAAACCGTCGAGGATAAAACTCCCCTCATGTTCGGATTCGCACCATATTGTCATCCAGCGCAGGCAGGAGACCGCGTACTTTCCAATCTTATCCAGTTCCACATATTTTGCAAGGTTATCAAGCCCCCAAAGTTTATCCGTATTAAACGGAAGCTTTCCTGCCACATCTTCCCCTCCGGATGGTTCCGGCCTTTTTCCGTCTCCGCCATCCGGGCTGCCCGTACCATCCGTTCCTGTCGGTCCTAACTTCTCCCCGTTCGCATCGTCCGTGCCATCCGCTTCTGGCGAGCCCTGCTTTTTCCCGTCCGTGCCATCCGCTTCTGGCGAGCCCTGCTTTTTCCCGTCCGTTCCTTCCGCTCCCGGCGAAGCCTGCTTCTTCCCGTCCGTTCCTTCCGCTCCCGACGAAGCCTGCTTCTTCCCGTCCGTTCCTTCCGCTCCCGGCGAAGCCTGCTTTTTCCCGTCCGTTCCCTCCGCTCCCGGCGAAGCCTGCTTCTTCCCGTCTTCGCCCTCACCGTCTTTGCTATCCGCTCCTGTCACCCCTGACTTTTCCCCATCCATTCCATCCGCACACCCCACTTCCGGCAGCCCTGATGCCCCCACACCTTCACCATCCGCCACTTCTTCCCCCGTCTTCACGCCCTCCTGCTGCCCACTCCCACATGCCCCGCACACCAGTGCCGCAGACAATAAAAAACATCCTGCCGCCGAAACCCCCTTCCGCCTTCCTTTCCCGTTCCTGCATCCCATAAAAATCCCTCCTTCAATTTTACTCCGCCTTGCTACTCCCCCAGATCAATCCCTCCAATCACCCCTGTCAGGTTCTCATAAAAACCCCCTGCTGCCTTAGTAAATACACGCCGTTCCACCTTCTCCCCCTCACTATCCCTATCTCAAACGATACTCCCCC
>CAYMGZ010000100.1:0-8589 GCA_964390095.1 uncultured Lachnospiraceae bacterium
AAGTGTGGCGGTCCCTGTGAATTTTACTTCTTTGTTTCAATCCACCCGCGGCGGTTAGGAGCAAGACAACTTCCAGTTTTTTCTGGGATGGGTGGAAGGTGTGGGATTTTATTAAACCATAGTTTAGCACAAATGGAAGGGAGAAAAAAGGAAAGAAATATAAAAACATTCTTAAAATTCAGGAATCCTGCCAAGCCATTTCCCATGTTATTTCAGGGAAAATGGCAGGGAGGAAAACGAAATGCCAGTCCGCTCATAAAAATCGGAGCGGATAGCGGAAAAATCAAGGCTTTGCAGGAATGAGGGAAATTCCTCCAACCGGTAAGTATTTGTGTAGTCTTCCCGGTCGGGGAAAGAGGCAGGTGTTTGGTTGGTTGGCATAAGCTCAAGCGAGGCCACCGTTACCCCAAGCGCGCGGACAAACAGGGAAAGTTTTGGAAGCTGATTTTCGCTCCCAAACAATAGCTGGAAGCGAAGTGTGGAAAGGCGGTCGCAGGAAATGTTCACCTTTCCCGTGACAAACCCGGTCGCTTGGTCAAAATCCAGCTGTGAGACGGAGAGTAAAATGGTCATTGGCTGTTTTGCAAGCGAGGAGAAAAAAGTAAGTTCCCCGCGCTTTCCGCCTGCCGGGGAGGGGGTCAGGATGCCGGTGAGGGAAAGGAGGGTTTTTTCTTCCGACAAGATGGAAAACTCATGCCCTAAAACATTGCCGTCACCGTCAACGTATGCGGTAATCCCAAGGTTGGCAGGATAGCGTGCCGCAATATGGCGCAGCCGCCGGATGGACAATTCATAGCACGGCAGCAGGGAATCCGTGACCACGGGGGCATTTTTCAGTTCGGCAAGCTGCCCGGCGGCAATGTCCAGCGCGGTATCAAGGGAGAGCAGCATTTTAAGGCGGGTTCCTGTAAGTTGCACGTCCGACGCGGGAACCGGCACACCGCGCTCCATTGTGACATCGGTGACCACATCAAGATAAGGGAGCAGGTAGGCGTAAGGGTTCGCAAAGACCGAGCTGTAAATGGATTCTTCAAAGGCCTGCAAAAGTTCGCCAAGACCGTTAAGCAGCATAACAAAAGGGTCATCCTGCGCGGTGGACACCGCAAGCGCAGTGCTGCCGGCCTGCGGGCAGGAAATAAAAAGCTGTTCGGCGGCAGCATCCGAAAAAAAATCAAGCGAGGCAAGGGGAACATCGTCAATTTGTGCTAAAAGCTGGAACAGGGAACGTGCTTCGTCCCCGGCATGTAAAAATAAGAGCGACATACCGGACAGATCCGGTTCCTTTGCAAATGTGTCTTTGGCCGGAAGGAAGGATGTCAGCAGATGGTTGATATGGAGGCTGGCTTTGGCACCGGTAAAACCTTTGTTTTCAAACAGGGAGAAAAATTTCCGGCTGCCCTCCTGCCATTTCTCCCCCTGCCCATCGAGATAATTTGCCTCAACGTAAGCAAGGTAGACTTGTGGGGAGGCAAAGCGCAGGAGAATGACATTTTTGATTTTGGAAAAATTTGGTAAAACAAGTGCGGATACAATGGCAAAAAAGGCAAGCAACCCGACGAAGACAATCCGTCCGCCGTGTTTTTTGGGGGTGGGAGATTTTTCGGAATGGGCTTTGGGAGGGGTTGTTTGGCCGGTTTTTGCAAGGCGTGGGTTTGGTGTCAGTTTCATAGGAAAAAGCCTTTCTGTAAAAAATATAATGTTGATCGTGGAACACATCCATGGTAAAGTAAAAGTGCCTGCCAACCATAATATCATACCGTAGTTAATTTTGCAAACCGATGTCTGGCAGGGAAGCATATCCCCTGAATTTCCCAACGGATGTTTCCCCATCGTATTTTATACTGCTTAATATATAGTTGGCGGTCCATGATCGCCAACTGCGACGGGCACGGCCGCTCTGCGGCATCGAGAGCTAAAATTCCCAAGCAACCAGACCACATAACACTAGACATATATGCCCAACCGGTGCGGTATGGTAAATTCCGGCGTTAAGTAGTATAACCGATTAAAATGATCCGCCGCATTTGCCTGTATCAAAGATAAGAAAGGAAGGCGAATAATAAGAAATTCAATATTTCCACAATCTTGAATTTATGGTATGATATCCATAGGGCAAAACAAGGAACCGGGAAAGCAGATGACAAGAAAATTTAGCATGGAGGTTTTGGGATGGAAGCATATACGGGATTTGCAGCACTTTATGATACTTTTATGGATAATGTCCCATACGGTGAATGGAGCCATTATTTGATTGGCCTGCTGAAGGAATACGGGATAGACGGCGGGCTTGTCTGTGAGCTCGGATGTGGTACGGGCAGCATCACGCGCAGGCTGCGGGATGCGGGGTATGACATGATTGGGATTGATTTATCGGAGGATATGCTGGATATTGCGCGGGAGTATGAGTTTGCGGCAGCAGAAAAAGGGGATGAAGCCCCGGATATTTTGTATTTGAACCAGGACATGCGTGAGTTTGAGCTTTACGGCACGGTCGCCGCCATAGTCAGCCTCTGTGACAGCATGAACTATATCACACAGGAGGAGGAGCTGCAAAAGGTATTCCGGTTGGTGAACAACTATTTGGACCCGGGAGGGATTTTCATTTTTGACATGAATACCATCCACAAATACCGCGACTTAATCGGCGATACGACAATCGCGGAAAACCGCGAGGATTGCAGCCTGATCTGGGAAAATACGTATCAGGAGGAGACGGGCTTCAACCAGTACGATATCACGATTTTTCGGCGGGTGGAATTTGAGGAAGCGGATGGGGAGGAATTGTACGAGCGCATCCGTGAGACGCACCTGCAGCGTGCCTATGCGCCGGAAACCATCGTGCGCCTTTTAGGCGAGGCGGGGATGGAGTTTGTGGCAATGTACGGGGCGGGCACGCACGAACCCGTGACAGAGTGTACCGAGCGCATGTATTTCATCGCCCGGGAAAAACATCAGCAAGGGAAGCTTTATATTTAATAAAGGAAATTTCCTTCCGGGGTCATTGGTACTGGAAGGGGATATGCGGAACTTAAAACAGCATATCCCCGGACAGTGCCAGAAGGAAATTTGCGGAAGCCATGCGGACGGAAATTTCCTTCCGGGGTCATTGGTACTGGAAGGGGATATGCGGAACTTAAAATAGGAGGACTAAAAAAAATGCCAGATAGGGATTATATGGTACGTGCAACGGCGGCGGACGAGCAGATCCGCGCGTTTGCGGCAACAACGAGGAACCTGACCGAGCAGGCGCGCGCGATCCACGGCACGAGCCCGGTTGCGACGGCGGCGCTCGGCAGGCTGATGGCGGCGGGGCTGATGATGGGCAGCATGATGAAGGGGGAGGACGACCTTTTAACCTTAAAGCTCAACGGGGATGGGCCGATGCGCGGGGTGCTCGTGACAGCGAACACGCACGCGCAAATAAAGGGCTATGTCTATGAGCCGGAAGTACTCCTGCCGGCAAACGCAAAGGGCAAGCTGGATGTCGGCGGTGCCATCGGCAAAGGGATGCTGACCGTAATCAAAGACCTCGGCCTAAAAGAGCCTTACGTCGGCCAGACAGAGCTTGTGTCCGGCGAGATTGCAGAAGACCTGACCTATTATTTTGCGGCTTCGGAGCAGGTGCCATCCTCCGTGGCGCTCGGTGTTTTAATGAACCGTGACAATACCGTGCGCCGCGCGGGAGGGTTTATCCTTCAGCTGATGCCGGACACAAAGGAGGAAGTGGTTGCGGCGTTGGAGGAACGGCTGTCCAAAATCACTTCCGTCACGGCAATGTTAGATGCCGGGATGGTGCCGGAACAGATCCTGGCCGGGCTGCTTTCGGATATGGGTCTGCGCATCAACGAAAAACAGCCTGTTTCCTATGCCTGCGACTGCAGCCGAAAACGGGTTGGCAGGGCGATCTTAAGCATTGGGCGCGCGGAGCTTGAAAATATTTTGGCGGACGGTAAGCCGGTGGAAGCGGGCTGCCAGTTTTGCGGGAAAAAATACCAGTTTTCGGTCGGTGAGGTAAAAGAAATGCTTGCACAGGCATATTAAGAAATAAGGATGGAACGAAGAAGGGAGGCTGACATGGCAAAGGAACGAATTGTGTACCGCTTTGGCAGAAGCGCATTTTGCAATTTTGAGGCGGGCAATACAAAGGAGTGGTTATTGTCGAATGGGATTGGCGGTTATGCCAACAGTACCATAAACGGCAACAGCAGCCGGATTTTTTCGGCGTACCTGATCGCATCGCTGCACCCGCCGGTAGACCGTGTGTTGGTGCTTGCGAAAACGCATGAGGAGCTTATTTTTACGGAAGGAAACGCAGGGCGGGAACAGCTTTTTTCGATGAAGGACGTGCCGCCGGAGGCATCGACGGAAGGGCTTTTTATAAAGCGCCGGGATCTGGCAACGCAGCAGTATCCGGGCTATGTGCGGGAAGGGTTCCGTTACCAGACGGGCTTTACCTTTGATTTCTGGCCGGAATACCATTACGATACGGACGGGGTTTGTGTGCACAAGAGCATTGCGCTTTCCTACGGGAAAAATGAGGTTGCACTACATTATGAGCTTGTGAACAACGGCAGCCGGGATGCCATATTTTCCGTGACCCCGCTCTTTAATTTCCGCCCGTTTGGGTCGGTCAGCGAAAAGGGCGACCTTGACTTTTTGATGGAATGCCATGACGGGAAACTTGTCCTGACCCCAAAGGCGGCCCCTGGTTTGCGGATTTGCTTCTCGGTTTCGGAGGGGGAATTTTATGACCGCAGGAAACGAAAGACTTCGATGGCGACACCGAATTACGGGATCGAGGAAAATGAGCTTTATTGCGTTGATGTGGCCAATGGTTTTACCGGGGTGGACAACCACTTTACGCCGTATGAGCTGCATGTGGCGCTGGCGGCGGGGGAAAGGAAGGAACTGGGGCTGCTCTGTGAGGTATGCACAGGGAATGGGCCTGCGGCGCAGGAAAGCACAGTTTTGGAAGGAAATGTGGACGGAGTCCCCATGGCTACAAAGCCAGGGGAGGAAGGAACAAAAACGCTGGATGGAATGGGGGCGGGTACAGAAGAAAGAACCGTGCGCACAAATCCTGTCCTCGCGCGCGCAAAACAGATTTTTGACGCTGCCAGGAAGCGCGGGGAGGCACTTTTGGAGCAGGCCGATGCAAAGGACGCACTGGTGGGAAGGCTTGTGCTCTCCGCAGACCATTTCCTCGTGCAGCGCGAATCCACGGGCTTAAAAACCGTGCTTGCGGGCTACCCTTGGTTTGCAGACTGGGGGCGCGACACGATGATCGCCTTCACCGGGCTGACCCTTGCGACCGGACGGTTTGGGGAAGCGCGCGAGGTATTGAAGTCCTTTGCAAAGTACGTCAGCCGGGGGATGCTCCCGAATGTATTCCCGAACAATGCGGCGGAGGAGCCAATGTACAATACCATCGATGCCTCGCTCTGGTATTTCCATGCAGTTTACAAATATTTACAATATACGACAGGAATTTCCTACTACCAACAAGGGCGTGTAAAAGCCGGGGATGATTCCCTGCCGCTTTGTGTGGAGGAGGTTTTTATCCGCGATGAGATTTATCCCGTCCTGTGCGAAATATTTACAAGCTACCGGGATGGGCTGGCGCGCTATGGCATCCATATGGATGCGGACGGCCTGATCCTTGGCGGAGGGGGGCTTGACCAGCTTACATGGATGGATGTGCGCGTGGGGGATATCGTTGTGACACCGCGCCATGGGAAGGCGGTGGAGATCAACGCGCTCTGGTACAATGCGATTTGTTGTATGGAACTTCTGACCGGGCGGTTTTTTGGCATGGCAGACGGGAAGGCAGACAGGCAGGAGGAAATGGCAGAAAGGCAGGGGGGAGGCATGCCGGGGAAAGCGGCAAAAACCATTCTGTCAATAAAAGAATTACAGGAACTTGCGGACCGCGTGCGCCGTTCCTTTTGTGAAAAATTCTGGGATGGGCAAAAGGGCTATCTGTGTGATACGGTAGATGAGGAGGGCAACCGGGATACCGCGCTGCGCCCGAACCAGATTTTTGCCGTTTCCCTGCCGTTTGCGATGTTGGAAAAAGAGCAGGAGCAAAGCATCGTGCGCACCGTGTACGAAAAGCTCTATACCCCATACGGGCTGCGCAGTCTGGCGCAGGGGGAGAAGGGCTACCGCGGGGAATACGCAGGCAGGCTGATTGGGAGGGACCTGGCGTACCATATGGGGACGGCATGGGGGTTCCTTGCAGGGGCATTTTTTGACGCATGGGCAAAGACGATGTGCGAAAAGGCGCATAACCGCGCGCTATTAAAGGAAATGGTCGGGCGGTTTGCGGACCATATGGCGGATGGCTGCCTTGGCGGGATTGCGGAGATTTTTGATGGGGACTTCGCGTGCGGGAGCAGGGGGTGCTATACGCAGGCGTGGAGCGTGGCGGAGGTGCTGCGGGTTTGTAAGGAAATGGGGGAGTATGGGGAATGGAAATCCTTGCACTGTCCTCCAAAGATAATATAACTTCCATATTGCAAGCTGCGTTAAGCTGTAAAATTTACAAAATTATGATTTTTAAGTTTTAATGATTGCTGAATTCAAAAAAACATGGTACAATATCCCCATAGGTTTGATCTAAATAAAAAAATGTACAAACATGGAGAGAGAGGGAACGGCTCATGAAGCAGTACAAAAGGACTTCGCTGATGGTTGAGGCGGCGCAGTACGAAATTGGAAAGGGGATGGAAGACGGTTTCCGCCTGTATTCGCAGGTCATCACGAACGAAGGGATTGTTTTGGACGGTCTGGTCAAAGTGGAGCGGGAGGATGGTTCAATTGTCTGCCCGTATGTGCGCAACCACCGCGGCATTGTGTTTATCCGGCAGGGGGATTACATCATCTGCGAGGAAGGGGAGAAGCACGTGTGCGGGGAGCATAAATTCCACCAACGTTTTGAGGAAGTGTAAAGTATGAGGAGGGCAGGGATCCGGAAAATGCCAGACACGGCAGGATTCCTGCTTATTTTTTTTGCAAATTGTTATGAGATATGCTATATGCTTCATATATTAGATAGAAATGCTGCAAACAAAAATGCTGCTGCCCCAAACAAACCCAAACAAAACAGGCAGGGGCAGCCGGACGGAAAGGGAGGCAGCGATGAAGCGTAAGCATACCTTGGATGGAAGACATACAATGGTTGACGGGCGTACATGGAAAAAAAGCATTTTCTGCATCGGTAGCCTGGCATTGTTGGCAACCGTGTCGGGATTCCGCATGGAGGAACCCTCGGTGCCCGTTATGTTTGATACCAGCTCGGAATATATGGTGCTCAGCATCCTGGAAAACGAGATGGAAGTTTTGCGCAGTGGGGAGAAAAATGTGGATGTCTCAAAGCTCCCGGAGTATGTGCTGCTCTATCCCGAACTGTACGCACCGGAGGACGAAGGCCAGGATGCGACGGGAGGGGAACAGGAAAATACCGATGTGGGGGCAGGGAAGGGCGATGGGACCAACGAGCCGGAAGCCGTGGCAAAAAAAACAGCCTATCTTACCTTTGATGACGGACCAAGCGAGCAGACGGCGGTGGTGCTTGACATTTTAAAGGAGGAAGGGATCCATGCGACCTTTTTTTTGATCGGGGAGGAAATCACGGCGGAGCGCGAGGAGCTTGTGAAGCGGATGGTGGAGGAGGGGCATACCATCGGGCTGCATACATACTGCCATGATTATAATGTGATTTACCATTCCGTTGACAATTTCCTTGCGGATTATGAGAAGCTTTACGAAAGGATTTACGAAGTGGCAGGCATCAAGCCCTCGATTTTCCGCTTCCCCGGCGGGAGCACGAACCAATATGGTAAAAACGTCATAAAAAAACTGAAAACAGAGATGGAGCGGCGGGGCTTCTGTTTTTATGATTGGAATGTCAGTGCGGAGGACATGGTAGGAGAACCGACGCGCTATTCGATCCGCACCAATATTTTCAAGGATGTGTTCCGCTATGGGCAGCCGGTCATCCTGATGCATGATTCGGCGGCGAACGCACTTACGGTTTCTATGCTGAAAGATATTATCGGGGAGATCCGCAAGGGCGGGTATGATTTTGACACGCTCGACCACAGGGAAAGCTGCCAGTTCTAAAAAACTCCGCCCTATCGCCACAAAAACAGGGAGCAGGATTGAAAAATCCTGCTCCCTGCGAACATTCCCGGGCGAGTGCCTCAAAATCCCCCTGTCCGCGCAGTGCCTCAAAATGCTGCTGTTCAGCCATGCCAAAAGCCCTTCCCGGTTTCCGTCCGGGCTGTCACGGAAAAACATGGAAGGATTTATTCTTTCCCGTTCCAACAATATGTGCACAGTTTGCACGGGTCAATCTCCACCGCCTCCAACATATCATCAAGCCGGTTGAACTGCAGTGTTGTAAACCCAAGTTCCTTGCGGATCTCCTCGACCATTGCCGCGTATTCTTCCGTATCCGGGTCGGCGTAGCGGCTAAGCACTTCCTTATCATCCGCCCGGTCTCCCGCAAGCCGCGCGACCACACGGCGCGCGATCAGGTCCATCTCGGAGGTCGAGCGCGAGAAATTCAAATATTTGCAGCCGAAC
>CAYMGZ010000101.1:0-6181 GCA_964390095.1 uncultured Lachnospiraceae bacterium
CACCCTTTGGGTCTTGTATTGGCGGGAAGCCTCGTACTGGCCGGCACCTTCCCCCTTGCTGGCTGTGGCAGCGGCGACGATACGCCGCAACATTCGTCGGCCGGCGATGATGAGGATGAAATCCCGTTCACCCTTGAGGCAACCGGGAATTACAAGGCAGGGGATAACGGGGAGGTTTATGTCTACAACTGGGGCGAATACATTGATGAGCGCGTAATTGATGTATTTGAGAAAGATACCGGGATCAAGGTCCATTATAATTATTTTGAGGAAAATGAGGATATGTACCCGATCGTGGCAACGGGTGCCGCGAAATATGATGTTGTCTGCCCGTCCGATTATATGATCCAGAAAATGATTGGGGAGGATCTTCTCCTGCCGCTGAACCTCGATAATATTCCAAATATTTCCAATATTGACCCGGAATATTTAAAGAGTGCCGAAAATTTTGACCCGGGCAACCGCTACAGTGTGCCGTACTGCTGGGGCACGGTCGGCATCCTCTACAACAAGACGATGGTGGACGAACCGATTGACAGCTGGGGGGTATTGTTTGACGAGAAATATTCACAGGAGATCCTGATGATCAACAGCGTGCGCGATGCGTTCATGATCACGCTCACCTACCTTGGTTACAGCCAGAACACGACAAACGAGGAGGAACTTAACGAGGCGCTTGCACTCCTGCAAAAGCAGTACCCGCTCGTACAGGGTTATTTTGTTGACCAGGTGCGCGACAAAATGATTGGCGGGGAAGCCGCGATCGGCGTAATCTATTCCGGCGAGGCAATCTACACGCAGCGCGAGAATGAAGATCTGGTCTATGTGGTGCCAAAGGAAGGTTCCAACGTGTGGATCGATGGCTGGGTGATCCCAAAAACCGCTCAAAACAAAGAAAACGCGGAAGCATGGATCAATTTCTGCTGCCGCGCGGATGTTGCGCTGGCAAACTTCAACTACATCACATATTCTACGCCGAACAAAGCAGCGCGGGAACTGATCACGGACGAGGACATCCGCAACAGCGAAATAGCCTTCCCGGGAAGCGACGTGTTAAGCCGCTGCGAGACTTTCCTTTATCTTGGTGAAGATGTGGAAGCAATGTATCTGAACAAATGGAACCAGCGGGGGAATTAAAAAATCCCATACGCTTCGCCTCCCTACACAAATAATCCACAAACCCCCGCGCGGAGCACAGCCATTGCACCCTACCAAAAGATTTGAAAATGAACCTCCAAACGGTTCATTTTCAAATCTTCCATGTGAAAGGGGTCACGCCCCAAAACCATTTGCCAAACGTTCGCCCCTTTCGCATTTATTCCCACTCATACGGTGTATTTTGGTACACAAGGTAATTGATCCAATTGCTGTAGAGCGTGTTCGCATGGGCGCGCCAGAGCATATTCGGGCGGCGGGAGGCATCGTCATCCGGATAATAATTTTTCGGTATGTCAATCGCAAGCCCTTTTCCGATATCACGCTTGTATTCCTTATCCAAAGTGACGCGGTCATATTCCGGATGCCCCATCAAAAAGACCTGCCTGCCGTCGTGCGTCATGCACAAAAACACGCCCGCCTCATCGGATTCCGCCAGGACCGTGAGCGCACCGCATGCCGCGATATCTTCTTTTGCCACCTCCGTATAGCGGGAGTGCGGCGCGTAAAAAATATCGTCAAACCCCCGGACAAGCGGTTCGCGGCGCTCAAGGACCCGGTGCTCATAGATGCCAAAGAGCTTCCTTGCAAGCAGCCGCTTTTTTAACCCAAAATGATAATAAAGACCTGCCTGCGCCCCCCAGCAGACATGCAGCGTGGAGGTGACGTTTTCTTTGCTCCATTCCATGATCTGCTTTAGTTCGTCCCAGTATGTAACCTCCTCAAATTCCATCATTTCCACCGGTGCCCCGGTAATGACGAGGCCATCAAATTTGCGGTCGCGGACATCCGCAAAAGTTTGGTAAAATTTGTCAAGATGGCTTGTCGCCGTGTTGTGCCCCACATAGCTTGAGGTGGTTAAAAACGTCACGTCCAGCTGCAGCGGCGTGTTGGACATGCTGCGCAGGAGCTGTACCTCCGTGTCCTCCTTTAACGGCATCAGGTTTAAGATCGCAATCTGCAGCGGACGGATATCCTGATGCATCGCGCGCGTCTCATCCATCATAAATATATTTTCTTCTTCCAGGATTTTTTTTGCCGGAAGATCGCTTTGCACCTTGATCGGCATGGTTTCCCCTCCTTATTCTTTCCCAAGCTGTTGCAACAGGATTTTTAGCCAAGCATCTTAAGAAATTCCTCCTCCGTCAGGATCGGGATCCCAAGCTCCTTCGCTTTCTTATTTTTGGAGGAATTCGAGAGGCTGTCATTGTTGATCAGATAGCTTGTTTTTGCCGTTACCGACCCGGTCACTTTGCCACCCTCGCGCTCAATCGCATCCTTTAGCTCATTGCGGTTCGCAAAATGTTCGACGGAGCCTGTGATCACAAAGACCTTCCCGGCAAATTTCTCCCCCACGCTCTCCTCCGCGGCAAAATGCACTTCTTTTAGGAGATCGTCCACAATCCTTTCATTTTCCGGTTTTTCAAAAAATGCCACCAGCGAATCCGCGATCACCTCGCCGATGCCCCCGATCTCAGCCAGTTCCTCCCGGCCCGCGTGCCGCACGGCCTCGATGTCATTGTCAAATTGCCGGCAGATCAGTTTCGCATTGGCCAGCCCGATGTTTAAAATACCAAGGCTGTAGACAAATTTTGCCACGCTGACCTCACGTGCCTTCTCGATGGATGCCATCAGGTTCTGGTAAGATTTCTCCCCAAAGCCTTCCATCTGCGTGATCTGCCCGCGGTAACGGTCCAGATGGAACAAATCCGCCGGTTCCGTCAGCATATGCTCGTCGATGAATTTCTCCAAGGTTGCCTCCGAGAGCCCCTCGATGTTCATCGCGTCACGGCTGACAAAATGGGTGAACTGCTTGATTTTTTTCGCCGGGCATTCTTCGTTGACGCAATAAAGCGTCTTGGTTTCATTTTCCTCTTTGATACGGGTTTTCTGCCCGCAGACCGGACAGGTCTCCGGAATTTTTACATTGCCGCTGCGCGTTAGGTTCTCCGCGATCTGCGGGATGATCATGTTCGCCTTGTAGACGGTGATGGTATCCCCGATGCCGAGCGCAAGCCCCTCCATGATGCTTAGGTTGTGCAGGCTCGCGCGGGAGACACTCGTTCCCTCTAGCTCCACCGGCTCAAAAATCGCCACCGGGTTGATCAGCCCGGTCCTTGACGGGCTCCACTCAATTTCAAGCAATGTTGTCTCCCGCAGCTCATCCCGCCATTTAAAGGCGATGGAATGGCGCGGGAATTTCGCCGTGCGCCCGAGGGAAAGCCCGTAGGCAATGTCATTGTAGGTCAGTACAAGACCGTCCGACGGGAAATCATTGGTTTCCACCTTCTTAGCAAAGTCCTCGACCGCCCCCGCGACGGTTTCTGCCGTGACAAGGCACTCCTCCACCGTCTCAAAGCCCTGTGTGCGCAGCCATTGCATCTGCAAAACCCTTGTCGGAAGATCCACGGCCTGCCCCCCTTCCTGCGCACCCACAAGCGTAAACGCAAAGAAATGGACGTTCCGCTTTGCCGTGACCTCGTTGTTTAGCTGGCGCACCGAACCGGAGCATAGGTTGCGCGGGTTCTTGTAGCGCGCTTCCACGTCCGCGATCCCTTCATTGATTTTCTCGAAATCCGAATACTTGATGACTGCCTCGCCGCGCAGGATCAGCTCCCCGGCGAACGGGATGGAGAGCGGGATGTTTTTGAAGACACGCGCATTGTTCGTGATAATTTCGCCAACCTCGCCATTGCCCCGGGTCGCGGCCTGGAAAAGTTTTCCATCCCGGTACGTCAGGACAATGGTCAGCCCGTCAAGCTTCCAGGAAAGCACACCCTCTTTACCGCCCAGCCAATCCGCAAGCGCCGACGTTTCCTTTGTTTTATCCAAGGAAAGCATTGGGCTTTCATGCCGGACTTTGGGCAGCTCGGAAAGCACCTCGTAGCCCGCGCGCACGGTTGGGCTGTCCGCCATGACAATCCCCGTTTCCTCCTCCAGAGCCTTTAATTCATCGTAGAGCCTGTCATATTCGAAATTGCTCATAATCTCGCGGTCTTCCTGCTCGTAGGCAAATGCCGCGCGGTTTAAAAGCTCTGTCAATTCTTTGATACGTTTCTTTTTTTCTTCCATACTGCACCATCCTTATTTTTTTGTGGGGGATTTCCTGTTTTGGGCATTTGCCTAAAATGCTTTCCTTCCCTGTCCGCCGTATTTTTTTGCTGTGGTTTATCTTTACTTTCCGTCCTCTGCCATTTTGCAGTCTCTTTTGGCCTCTGTGGTCTTTCCGGGCTTTCCGTCCTCTGCCATTTTGCAGTTCCTTTTGGCCTCTGTGGCTTTTCCGGCTTTTCCGTCCTCTGCCATTTTGCAGTCTCTTTTGGTCTCTGTGGTCTTTCCGGGCTTTCTTTTGCCGTTTCCCTATTTCCGTCACCCGCCTTTTTTGGCGATCGCGTAAACTTTGCCCCCGTCTGCTTTAAAATGACGATTCCCTCCGGCGGCATCTTCCCCTCCGGCACTTTCCCACTTTCCGGCGCAGGACCATTGGACGATTCCAAAAGCAGGGTATTTAGCCCTTCCATCTCCCATTCCGTCAAATTGCGCCATGTTCCTTTTTTAAGCCTGCCCAAACTTATATTCATGATGCGCACGCGCTGCAAGGCACGCACACGGTAATCAAAATATTCGCACATCCGGCGGATCTGGCGGTTCAACCCCTGCGTCAGGACGATACGGAACGTCAACTTGTCAAGCTGTTCCACCAGGCAGGGCTTCGTCACCGTGTCAAGGATGGGCACGCCGCCTGCCATCCCCTTTAAAAATTCCGGAGTGAGCGGTTTGTTTACCTGCACGATATATTCTTTCTCATGCCCGTTGCTTGCGCGCAGGATCTTATTGACGATCTCCCCATCGTTTGTCAGCAGGATCAGCCCTTCCGAATCCTTGTCCAGACGGCCGATTGGAAAAATACGGGAACCATAATTGATGAAATCGATGATATTGTCCGGCTCCCCCTGGTCGGTCGTGCATACGATCCCCTGCGGCTTATGAAAAGCAATCAGTACCATGTGCTCCTCCGGCTTTAGTTCCTGCCCATCAAGGCAAACCTTCTGCCCCGGCCGCACTTTGCTGCCCATCACGGCAATTTCCCCGTCGATGAGGACTTTCCCGCCTGCTACCAGCGCGTCCGCCTCCCGGCGCGAGCACACCCCCGCATCGCTTAGGTATTTATTGATCCGGATTTCCCCGCCCTCCCCTGTTCCATCAAAAAAACTTTTTGTATATTTTGCCATATTTTACCTTCTTCCCGATGTCTTTTCCGGAAATATTTATTTTTTCCCAGGGCAACCATCCATCCAAAGGTCTGGCCACATGACATCTAAGTAACAGAATATCACTTCCTTGCAAGATTTTCAATTAGAAATAAAAAAAATCCGTCTCCCCCCTTGAAGCTTGATTCATATTGTGATATGCTTAAAGCACTGTATCAGGCTTATTGTATGCATATAAAACACTTTTTTATAGAGAGGTTTCAAGATGACACACTTCGACGAAGAAGACAACCGTCTGACAAGCGTTTTGTTTGTTTTGTCAGCGTTACTGCTGATCTCACTCACCGTTTTCGACATTTTAGATGTTTTTCCCACCCTTTCCGACAGCTTCAAGCTCTCCGGCATCGTACTTTGCTTTCTTTATACTATATCGCTTTTGTTTCTCTATGGTATGGATGCCGACCGCACGACGCTGGTTCTTTCCATGCTTTTTGCGGTCGTGGCGGATGTTTTCCTTCTTTTTACAACGAATTACTTGGTTGGCGTGCTTTTTTTCTGCCTTGTCCAGGAATTCCACAGCATCCGCATCTTTTCCATCCGCCGCTCCATCGTGCGCATGAACGGCAGGATTTCCGCCTCCTACCGCAGCTACAAAGTCTGGAAGGCAGTATTTTTCCAGATTTTCTTCCAGCTCCTCCCCGTTTTGGTGGTCGCCGTCACATCTTTGTTTGTGGAGGTGAAAGATGCCGTTCTGGTTGCTGCCGCGCTTTTTTATGCCGTCGGCTTTCTTTTAAATCTGGTCCGCACGTTCCAGATCA
>CAYMGZ010000101.1:6191-8548 GCA_964390095.1 uncultured Lachnospiraceae bacterium
AGCCACGATGTCCGTCTGTTGGATGATATGCGCCCGCTCCGGTATTATGCGTTCGGGATGCTTTTATACTTTGTTTGCGATGTATTGCTTGCCGTCACGTATCTGGCTTCCCAAGTGCCATTTCTCCATATCCTGGCGGATTGCACAAAGTACATCCACCTTTTCATCTGGCCGTTTTACTTGACCGGCATGGTCATGATTGCAATCAGCGGCGCAAGGCAGCAAAATTTTTATTCGTAAAGATTTAAGTATATTTCTTTTTTTCATATGGGCTATCATGCGCTTTATATCTGCCTTGCCGCAATGATCCCCATATTTTTCCTGTGTGCAATTTACACAAAAATCCACCCCCTCTTTCTCCACCAAGGAACACTGTTTTTTCTTGCGTGGGGAGTTTTTTTATGTTATAGTGGAGATGGCAGGAGAAATTCCTGTACTCTGAATGTTCTAAATTTCTGTCTGGTACGTACCCCACATGAAAACAAACCATATTTTAAGGAGGATCAATGAATATTTCAAAACAGAACTATAATGATTTTTTTTCCGGCCTTTCCGCAGGGCTGCTGCGAGAACTTGGTTCCGGCTATGAGACAAAGCCCGTCACGAATACGGGGAACAACGGTGTCTTAACAAATGCCATCCTGATCCGCCATGCGGATGAGGCAAGTGCCCCGGCGATCTATCTGGATGAATTTTACAGGGATTTCAACAGTGGGAAATGCCTTGGGGATATCGTCCGGCAGGTGCTCTACACTTACCATAACAGTTCCGATGACCAAAAACGCCATTTTTTTCAGGACATTGATTTCTCTCCCCAGGCTATGAAGGACAACGTCATCCTGCGCGTCGTGAATTATGAGAGGAATTCTGCCCTGTTGCGGACAATGCCGCATATCCGCATCCTCGACCTTGCCGTGGTCTTCCATTTTATCGTATACCACGATGAGGAGGGGATCGGTACCGTCAAATTCACAGCGGAACATTTTGATGCCTTCGCCGCACCTTCCGCCGGAAAGCCGCCCGTTGCCACGACCATCGGCGGGCTGTACCGCCTGGCACTTGAAAACACGCAGCGGATCTTCCCCGTCAAGATGAGCCTGTTAGACGATGTCCTTAACGCGCTCCTCGCCCAAAAAGGAGCGCCGCCGATTCCGTTTTTGTCCTCACATGCAGATCCCGACGAATTGCCCGGCAAACTCTTCGTCCTCTCCAACACCTCCGGGATCAACGGCTCCGCCTGTATTTTATACCCGGATGTCCTGGAACAGCTCACACAGTATTTCCAGTCCGATTTTTATATCCTGCCCTCGAGCATCCACGAATTGCTCCTTCTTCCTTCGGTAAATAGTTTTACGCAGGAAGAATTGAATGACATGATCCGTGAGATCAACCTGACGCAGATCCCGGCGGAGGAAGTGCTCTCCGACCGCGCTTACCATTCCGGAGATTTTTCCCATCTGCTAAAACAAACCATCACGGCGTTTGCAGAAGAAACAGGGCGTTGAGCTTTTGTTCCGGACATTGGGAAACGGCATCCCACATCGTGGGCAAAATCCCCTTTGATGGTTATTCTTTTTCTCCCGTCTGCTGGGAAAGGCGCGCAAAGAAATCACGCAGAGCTTCATCCGAGGCAACTGCTTCCTCCAGGCGTGTATTGACATCACGGATCAGCTCCGCCACATCCTGCGCCGAGCGCAGAGCCTCATAGTACGCTTCCTCCTCCGGCGTGAAACTGTTCCCGTGCAGATATAATTTGGGTTTTCCCGATTTGTCATATTTGATGAAAAGCTGGTCGATGGACGGCGAATAGGTGTCGATTGTTGCAACTTCCACATCATTCTGCACGTAAATAACATAATCGATCTCACCGGTTCCTAGTTTCGCGTAACATTTTAGGTTATGGTAAGCGACAATATATTCTACCCGGCGGTTTGCAAGCTGCTCATCCATCTCCCCGCTGTTATAAAACAGCGCACGGTACTCCTCTGCCGTTCCATTCAGGCGCACGGAAAAATACTTTTCCACGAACGAGACAATATCCTCCGGCACCTCCGTTAATAAAACATTTTTTTCCGGTGCCAGGGTCGGAACCGGGGTTGGGGTCGGTTCTTTGGTTGGAGCCGGCATTAAGGTCGGCACTTTGGCCTGGGAATTTTGCAGGATTTTTGCGGAAAAAGCCGCCCCAAAAGCCGCCAGCCGCCCAAAAGCCGCAGGCTCTCTTGGCCTTGCATCCACCGGCCAAAACTCCTCCCTCCCGCCCTGCCCGGCCGGGAATGTGACCATCCCAATCCCCATTACCAGTCCCACCAGATAAAAGGTCAGCTTTTTATATTTTCTTTTCATATGGTCTCACCAAC
>CAYMGZ010000102.1:0-8534 GCA_964390095.1 uncultured Lachnospiraceae bacterium
AGCAGATCTTAAAGAACATCCAGGACGGTTCGTTTGCGAAAGAATTCCTGCTTGATATGTCGGATGCGGGTGGACAGGCCCATTTCCGTGCGATGCGGAAACTCGCGGCGGAGCATCCGTCCGAGAAGGTCGGCGAGGAAATCCGCAAGCTTTACAGCTGGAACAATGAGGAAGACAAGCTGATCAACAACTAAACATAAATTCCAACGGGATGGGATATGGGAATATTCCGGAGGGGAGACTATGCGGGTGTTGCAAAATGGGGAATCTTTTAAAATATGGGAAAATTTGGCTTTTACCATATTTTGGAAGGGAAGCTGTTTTGCAACCCCCTTTTTTTGTGCATGGCCCGCACAGAGAAAATATGCCGCGAAAACGGCATGCGGGCAGAAAAAGAAATCTTCCCTGCTTCCCCCAAAAACCATCCGCCCCACCTTGACAAACAAGTTTACGTGTTGTAAACTGATAAAAAACAATCACACATAAATTCGGAGGGATAATATGGCAGAATACAGGCTGGCGGAGATTGAGATGCGTTTTGCGGAGATCATATGGAAAAACGAACCCTTATCTTCAGGTGAATTGGTCAAATTGTGCGAGAAGGAACTGAATTGGAAGAAATCCACGACCTACACGATCCTGCGGCGGCTCTGTGAACGGGGATTGTTCCGGAATGAGGGCGGAAAGGTGGTCTCGCTCGTCTCAAGGGAAGAATTTTTTGCGCTGCAGAGCGAGAAATTTGTCGAGGATACCTTCCAGGGGTCGCTGCCGAAGTTCCTGCTCGCCTTTGTCCGCCGCAAGAAGCTGTCGGAACAGGAAGTGCAGGAGCTGCTCGCGATCATCCATGAGGGACGTGAAGAACATTAAGTTAGCCGGGAGGGTCGCTATGGGAATTTGCATGTTGCTGATTTCAAAAGGAACCGTTTGGAGGCTATTTTCAAAAAGCTTTTGTTTCAAAGCACTTTCAAATAAAAAAGAAAATGAGCAAAGGATTCAATTTATTAAAGAGGGAGTACATGGCCGTTTATGATGGATGCGATTGCAGGCCGCATTCCACTGTTCAGCCGTTTATGGTGGTGGAATATCTCTGGGACATTATGCGGGAGGAGGCGATGGGGTACCTGAATGGGAAGCAAAGCCTTGCGGAAAGTGTGGAAGGGATTGCGGGCAATGTGACGGTGTCAGTGAAAACGCAGGTCCATGTTGTGATGCGGAACGAGGTGCGCGGCAATCGAGGAGGAGCTTGGGACGGATACGAAGATTATTAAGAAGGATGTGGCGCTGCGCGATGGGGTGCGGGTGAGGGAGAAGGAGTGGTAAGAAGGGGGAGGGATACCCGGAGGGGGGTATCCCTCTGTCGCAGAAGATATTGGAACGGATGTTGACCGGACATACACAGGATGAGGTAAAAATTCTATAAGATAAGCCATTGCATTCTGCCATCGGGACTGCTATAGTTATGGGGCTGTGGGCGGGAAGTCCGCGCATGGCCGTATATATTTTGCAGGAAGGATGGCATTTTTTATGGCAGCAGGACAGAGGGGAAAGGACATGACGGTGGGCAGTCCGACCAAGCTTATTTTGTTTTTTTCTATCCCACTCTTGATTGGAAATATTTTCCAACAACTTTACAACATGGTGGACACAATTATTGTCGGCCGGTGCATCGACGAAAACGCGTTGGCGGCGGTGGGGCTGACCGGACCAATGTCGTTTCTGGTGCTTGGGTTTGTGATGGGGCTTTCGTCCGGGTTTGCGGTTTTGGTGGCGCAGAGGTTTGGTGCGAAGGACGAGGAGGGGATGCGGCACTGTGTCGGCATTATGATTCTTTTGGCGGTGGCTGTCACGGTGGCGGTGACGGTTCTGGCGGTCGTGTTTGCGCGCCCGATGCTGCGTGCCATCAACACACCGGATAATCTTTTGGAGCAGTCGTACCAGTATATCGTGACGATTTTCGCAGGGATTTTTGCGACCGTGTTCTATAATGTCCTTGCGTGCATTCTGCGCGCTTTGGGCGACAGCAGGACACCGCTGTATTTCCTGATGGTTTCGTCCGTTTTAAATATCGGGCTGGATTTTTTATTCATCGTGAATTTCGGGCTGGGCGTGATGGGTGCGGCGCTTGCGACCGTGCTTTCGCAGGCGGTTTCCGGCGTGTGCTGCTTTTTGTATATCGCGAAAAAATACCCGGTCCTGCGCCTTTCGAAAAAGGATTTTTCATGGGACGGGAAGATTGCGGCAAAGCATATGGGGATCGGGCTGCCGATGGCGTTCCAGTTTTCGATTACAGCGATTGGCGTGATTGTGTTGCAGGGCGCAATCAATTTGTTCGGGGAGAGCAAGATTGCGGCCTACGCGGCGGCATCGAAGGTCGAGCAGCTTGTCAGCCAGCCTGCGGGGACGTTCGGCGTGACGATGGCGAATTTTTCCGGGCAGAACCTTGGCGCGGGCAGGGTGGACCGCGTGCGCAGGGGGGTGCGGCAGGCGAGTGTGCTCACGCTGTGTTTCGCGGCGTTCGGGATGCTCATCCTCTTAACCTGCGGGGAGCCGCTGACGCGCCTGTTTATCAAGAAGGACGCGGTGGCGGTGGATGAGATTATCAGCGCGTCCATGCATTACCTGCGCATCTGCGCGATGTTTTTCCCGTTCCTTTTCATGATTTTTATCTACCGCAATGCCATGCAGGGTATCGGGCACAGCTTTATGCCGCTGATGGGCGGTGTGATGGAGCTCGTGGTGCGCTGTGTGGCGGCGCTGACGCTGCCCGGGCTTTTGGGCTTTACCGGGGTCTGCCTTGCGGGGCCGCTCGCGTGGCTGTCGGCGGCAGTGCTTTTGTGCATCTCGTATTTTGTAGTCATCCGGCGGGTGGAGGGGCAGTATGCCGCGCCCGCTGCATAGGTCCTTCTTATGCGCGGATGCTTAAGTCAGCCCATCCGTGCAGTGCGCGGGCAGCAAAGAGTTTTTTGCTGCCCGCGCACTTTATGATATTTTAATGATTCTTCCCGTTTGTTTAATTGACTTTCCTGCCCGGAAAAACTAAGATATTTTTGTAGTCTTCGGGAATGGCAGCATACAGAAATGGGGCATGTTATGAGGGGAAAATTACAGCAGTTCATGGCGGGAAGGTATGGCGTGGATCAGCTTGCGCGCTCCTTGAACCTTGTCGTTATCATACTTTTGGTGGTTTCGATGCTTACGAGGCAGTGGTTTTTGTATTTGTTTGCCTTGGGGCTTATGTTTTACAGCTATTTCCGTATTTTTTCGCGCAACCGCGCAAGACGCTATGCGGAGAACACGAAGTACCTGCAGAAAACGGCGGGGATCCGGAATTATTTTGCAGTGCTTGGCCGGGATATGAGGACACGCAGGACGCACCATATCTACCGCTGCCCGGGCTGCAGGCAGAAAATCCGCATCCCGCGCGGGAAGGGTAAGGTCGCGGTGCGCTGCCCGAAGTGCAGCACGGAGTTTATCAAGAAAAGCTGACGGGAGTGAGCAGGCAATGTTTGGTTATGTGACAATCAATAAGGAGGAGCTCGCCGGGGAGGAATATGAGCGTTTCCACAGCTATTACTGTGGATTGTGCCGTGTACTGCGGGAAAAGTATAAAAAGCGTGGGCAATTTTTGTTGAATTATGACATGACATTCCTGGCAGTGCTCCTGACTTCCCTGTACGAGTGCGAGACACGCACGGAGATGATACGTTGCATCCCAAACGGGGCAAAGCGCCACATGGTGCGTATCAATGAGATGACGGAGTATGCGGCGGACATGAATGTTGCGCTGACCTACCACAAGTGCCGGGATAATTGGAACGATGAGCATTCCCATAGCCAGCGCATGGTTGCGAGGATGTTGGCGCACGGCTACGGGGCGCTTTTGGAGAAATACCCAAGGCAGATTGGCGTGATGGAGCGGGAACTTTCCCTGCTTGAGGATATTGAGAAAAGGCAGGGGAAAAACCTGTGGGCGGATGAGTTGAATAAATGCGGGGATTGTTGGAAAGAGCGGGCAAAGGAATATTTGTTGAAAGCCCCGAAGGAAGGGGATGCGGACATCGACAGCGCCGCGAACTGTTTTGGCCGGCTGACGGCGGAAATTTTTGTATACCGGGAGGATGAATGGCGGGAGACGCTTTCCGAGATGGGCTTTTATCTCGGAAAGTTTATTTATCTGATGGATGCATATGACGATCTGGAAAAAGACCGGAAAAAGGGAAATTACAATCCGTTCCTGCCGCTTGCAAAGCGGGAGGATTTTGAGGTATTCTGCAGGCAGGTGCTTGTCATGACGATGGCGGACTGCTCAAGGAAATTCGAGATGCTGCCGTTGGTCGAGGAAGTGGCAGTCCTGCGCAATATTATTTATTCCGGTGTCTGGACGAAGTATGAACTCCTCCGGACAAAGCGGGAGGAAGGGCATGCGGGGAAACCGTAAGGCGGGCGGCGGGGCAAGTGTGAAAGGGGCGAAAGCCCGGCAAAAAGGCGTGCAAAGAGTGCCAAACGGATAGACGTGCGAAGAAACGAGGTAATCAATATGTATTTTGACCCGTACCAGGTGCTCGGGGTATCGCGCGACGCATCGGAGGATGAGATAAAAAAAGCATACAGGGCATTGAGCCGGAAGTACCATCCGGACGCGAATGTGAACAACCCGAACCGGGCACAGGCGGAGGAACGTTTCAAACAGGTGCAGCAGGCATATAGCCAAGTCATGAAGGAGCGCTCCGGCGATTATTCCGGGAACGGCGGTTTTGGCGGCGGCTATGGCGGGAGTCAGGGAGGTTACCAGAACCAGGGCGGATATGGCGACCAGGGAAGTTATAACCGTCAAGGAAGTTATGGGGGTTTTGGTGGGTTTGGCGGTTTTGGCGGCTTTGGCGGTTTTGGCCAGACGGCAGGGGGATTCCATATCAATGACGATTATGACGAGCCTACGGTGCAGATGCAGGCGGCAAGGAATTATATCAATGCCGGGCATTACGCGGAAGCCTTGCATGTTCTTGCGGAGGTGCGTGACCGCATGGCACGGTGGTATTTTTTCTCCGCTGTTGCGAACGAGGGTGCCGGGAACAAGGCAAATGCGCTTAATTACGCGAAGCGGGCAGTGGACATGGAGCCGGGCAACACAGAATATTGTAATTATCTGGACCGGCTGCAGTATGGCGGGAATTGGTACCAGAGCTTTGGGCAGGGCTATGGCTATGGCAGGCCTGCCGGCAGTGTCGGCGGGTTTTGCATCAAGCTTTGGCTGCTGCAGATTTTGTGTAATTGTTTCTGCCGCTGCGGTTTGTAATGGAAATTATTAGAAGTCGTGAAGAGCAGCGGCAGTTGCCGGGTGCGGGGTGCATATCCCGCATCTTTTTTTTGACTTTCCGGGGTTGGCGTGTTATGATATATAGAAAATGGAAAGCAGGCAGTGGAAGAAGCATTGCCTTTATGCAGGAAGAGGGGGAATATGGCGGATATCAGACCATTTTATTGCATCCGTCCGCAGAAGGCCTTGGCGCACCGTGTGGCGGCGCTCCCGTATGATGTGTACGACCGGGCGGAGGCAAGGAAAGAGGCGGGAAAGGATGCGCTTTCTTTTTTGAATATTGACCGGCCGGAGACACAATTTCCGGAGGGGCAGGACATGTACGCGGATGAGGTTTACCAAAAAGCGCGGGAAATGCTTGATGCGCGGATCGCGGAGGGCGTGTTTTTAAAGGAGGATGTGCGCTGTTATTATGTTTATGAGCTGATCATGGATGGGAGGCACCAGACCGGCATTGTGGCATGCGCCGCGATTGATGATTATCTTGGCGGTGTGATCAAAAAACATGAGAATACCCGCGAGGAGAAAGAGCTTGACCGCATCCGCCATGTGGATGCCTGCGATGCCCAGACGGGACCGATTTTTCTCGCTTACCGGGGACGGGAGGAAATATCTTCCCTGGTGCGCCAGGTCAAGCAGGGGGAAAAACTTTACGGTTTCACCTCGGCGGACGGGGTGACACATAATGTATGGCGCATTGCGGATACGGAACAATGCAAGGTGGTACAGGACGGTTTTGCGGCAGTCGAAAGCATCTATATCGCGGACGGGCACCACAGGGCGGCATCGGCGGTCAAGGTTGGCCTAAAGCGCCGGAAAGAATTGACAGGATATGATGGCACGGAGGAATTCAACTATTTCCTTTCGGTGCTTTTTCCGGAGGACGAGCTGATGATCCTGCCGTACAACCGTGTTGTGAGGGATCTGAACGGGCTGACCAAGGAAGCTTTCCTGACGGCGGCCGCGAAAGATTTTTTGGTGGAGGAATGTGGCAGGGAGGCGGTCGCGCCGGAGAAAAAAGGGTGCTTTGGCATGTATCTGGCGGGGTGTTGGTACCGGCTGACGGCGCGGGGCGGTCTTGCGGGGAGTACCGACCCGGTAAAGTCGCTTGACGTGGCGGTCTTACAGGACCATCTGCTTGCCCCGGTGCTTGGCATCGGCGACCCGCGCGTGGACCCGCGCATTGGTTTCATCGGCGGGATCCGTGGCCTTGCGGAGCTTGAGCGCAGGGTAGGGCAGGATATGGCGGTGGCATTTTCCATGTACCCGACCGCAATCACGGAGCTATTTGCCGTGTCGGACGCAGGGATGTTGATGCCGCCCAAATCAACGTGGTTTGAACCGAAACTGCGCAGCGGGCTATTTATCCACAAGATTTCATAAATATGCGGAACTCGAAACAGCATATCCACGGACAGTGCCAGAAGCAAATATCCGGGAGCTTGCGGACGGAAATCTGCTTCCGGGGTCATTGGTACTGGGAGTGGGTATGCGGAACTCGAAACAGCATATCCACGGACAGTGCCAGAAGCAGATATCCGGGAGCTTGCGGACGGAAATCTGCTTCCGGGGTCATTGGTACTGGGAGTGGGTATGCGGAACTCTATATAGGAGGATCATTATGGCAAAGACGGAAACCGAAAATATGGCTGTGGAACCAAGGAAAGGGAAGCTGTTCCGCAGGTTGGCAAAAATCGCGTTGGTCTACATGGTTGTAGACAATGCGATAAACCTTTACGTGGAGCACAGGAAAAAGCGCAACGGGAAACTGGAGGAGGAGAATAAGGACAGCGCTTATAAAAGCTATGACCTTTTTATGAACAGCAAGGAGATTAAAATCGGTGAGGAACGTTTTTCCGGTGCGAATATAAAAAACTGTCTGGGTGGGGTGAACCTGGATCTTCAGGAGCTAAAGATGAATTCGGATATCTTTTTGAATATTTCAAATATAATAGGTGGAATCAGCATTAAGGTTCCGTATGGGGTGAATGTAAAATGTGACAGTAAATGCCATTTTGGAGGGGTTTCATGTACCGTACCGGAGTATGAGGGCGAGGAGGTACATACCGTTTATATTGAAGCAAAAGTAACTTTTGGCGGTCTGGCGGTCAATGCGGCAAAGCAAGTGGACGAGACCGTGGAGGATATGTTTGAGGAAGGGACTTTTGAAAGCCTGTCGAAAAAGATGAATGCTGCGCGGGAACCCGGTATGCCGAAAGAGGACCAGAAACAGGCGGGTGACGCAGGGGAGGAGGGATGAAGGATGGTAGTAGAACCAAAAGTAAAAGGATTTATCTGCATCACGGCACATCCGGAGGGATGCAGGGAACATGTGCGCAGGCAGATCGAGTATGTGAAATCAAAAAAGAGGGAAGGGCAGAAAGGCTTTGGGAAGGTGCTTGTGATCGGCGCTTCGACAGGCTATGGGCTTGCGTCAAGGATCTGTGCAGCTTTTGGGTCAGGCGCGGCAACACTTGGCATCAGTTTTGAAAAAGAAGCAAGCGGCAAGCGCACCGCAACACCGGGCTATTACAATACAAGGGCGTTTGAGCAGTATGCGGCGGAGGCAGGGCTGTACGCTGCTTCCATCAACGGGGATGCGTTTTCGGATGCCATCAAGGCGGAGGCGATCGAAAAAATCCGCGAAGACCTCGGGAAGGTGGACATGGTCATTTACAGCCTTGCCGCGCCGCGCCGCACGGACCGCGACGGCACGGTTTACGCTTCGGTTTTAAAGACGCTCGGAAAGGATTACGAGAATAAAACGCTGGATCTGCAGAAAAATGAGATCACGCAGGTGACAATTCCTGCGGCAAGCGCGGAGGAAGAGCTTGCGACCGTCAAAGTGATGGGCGGCGAAGATTGGGCAGAATGGATCCGGCAGCTTGCCGGGGCGGGAGTCCTGGCCGAACATGCAGTCACCGTAGCATACTCCTACATCGGGCCAAAGATCACGTACCCGATTTATTTTAACGGGACAATCGGTTCCGCCAAAAAAGATGTGGAGCGGACGGCAAAACAGTTGTGCGAGGAATTTGCGGACAAAGATTTGAGGGCTTATGTATCGGTCAACAAAGGGCTTGTGACACAGGCAAGTTCCGCAATCCCGATTGTGCCGCTGTATATGTGCCTGCTTTATAAAGTGATGAAGGAGAAAGGGCTGCATGAGGGCTGCATCGAGCAGATGAACCGCCTCTTTCTGGAGAAGCTTGCCGGC
>CAYMGZ010000103.1:0-1858 GCA_964390095.1 uncultured Lachnospiraceae bacterium
TAAGAACTTGCCCGCATCATCCCTTGAGAAACCAAACGTCATCTGCGTCAGGTCGTTCGTACCAAAGCAGAAGAAATCTGCTTCCTTCGCGATCTCGTCCGCGGTAAGTGCTGCCCTCGGGATCTCGATCATCGTACCAACCTCGTACTCAAGCTTGATGCCCGCCGCTGCGATTTCTGCGTCCGCGGTCTCAACAACAACCTTCTTCACGAACTTCAGCTCCTTGATCTCACATACGAGCGGAATCATGATTTCCGGCTTTACGGTCCAATCGGAATGAGCCTTCTGCACGTTGATCGCTGCACGGATAACAGCCTTTGTCTGCATCTTTGCGATTTCCGGGTAGGTAACGGCAAGGCGGCAGCCTCTGTGACCCATCATCGGGTTGAACTCGTGCAGGGAAGCGATGATTGTCTTGATCGTCTCAACGGACTTGCCCTGAGCCTTTGCAAGTTTCTCGATGTCAGCCTCCTCGGTCGGAACGAACTCATGGAGCGGCGGGTCAAGGAAACGGATCGTTACCGGGCAGCCCTCAAGCGCTTCGTAAAGCTTCTCGAAATCGCTCTGCTGGTACGGCAGGATCTTCTCGAGTGCAGCCTCCCTCTCCTCCACGGTATCGGAGCAGATCATCTCGCGGAATGCGGCAATCCTGTCTTCCTCGAAGAACATGTGCTCGGTACGGCAAAGGCCGATCCCCTCCGCGCCAAGCTCGCGGGCCTTCTTTGCGTCGGACGGCGTATCTGCGTTCGTGCGCACCTTTAACTTCCTGTACTTGTCCGCCCATGCCATAACACGGCCGAACTCGCCTGCGATCGTAGCATCCACGGTTGCAATCTGGCCGGCATAGATATTTCCGGTCGTACCGTCGATGGAAATATAATCACCCTCGTGGAACTCCTTGCCTGCAAGCGTGAATTTCTTGTTCTCCTCATCCATCGCGATATCGCCGCAGCCGGATACACAGCAGGTACCCATACCGCGCGCAACAACCGCCGCATGGGAAGTCATACCGCCGCGCACCGTCAGGATACCCTGGGCAACCGTCATGCCGGTGATATCCTCCGGGGATGTCTCAAGACGGACAAGGACAACCTTCTCGCCCCTGCCAGCCCAAGCTTCCGCGTCTTCTGCCGTAAATACAGCTTTGCCGCACGCAGCTCCCGGCGAAGCGCCAAGACCCTTGCCAAGCGGTGTCGCAGCCTTCAATGCCGCTGCGTCGAACTGCGGGTGGAGCAGCGTGTCAAGGTTGCGCGGGTCGATCATCGCAACAGCCTCGGCCTCGGTCTTGTGCCCTTCGTCCACAAGGTCGCACGCGATCTTAAGCGCTGCCTGTGCGGTCCTCTTACCATTGCGGCACTGCAGCATGTAGAGCTTCTTGTTCTCCACCGTGAACTCCATATCCTGCATGTCGTGGTAATGGTTCTCGAGCGTCTCGCAAACCTTGATAAAGTCCGCGTAAGCTTCCGGGAACTCCTGCTCCATCTGCGCGATCGGCATCGGGGTGCGCACGCCGGCAACCACGTCCTCGCCCTGCGCATTCTTTAAGAACTCGCCCATCAGCTTCTTCTCGCCGGTTGCAGGGTCGCGGGTGAATGCAACGCCGGTACCGGACTCGTTGTTTAAGTTACCGAATACCATCGGCATAACATTAACCGCGGTACCCCAGGAATACGGGATATCGTTGTCGCGGCGGTATACGTTCGCGCGAGGGTTGTCCCAGGAACGGAATACTGCCTCGATCGCAAGCTTTAACTGCTCTACCGGGTCGGACGGGAAGTCCTTGCCAAGCTGGTTCTTGTACTCCGCCTTAAACTGCTCTGCCAGAGTCTTTAAATCGGAAGCGGTCAGCTCAACGTCA
>CAYMGZ010000103.1:1868-8080 GCA_964390095.1 uncultured Lachnospiraceae bacterium
CTTTCATCTTGTCGATGAGTGCCTCAAAATACTTCTTGCCAACCTCCATACCAACATCCGAGAACATCTGGATGAAACGGCGGTAGGAATCGTATACGAAACGCTCGAATGCCGGGTCCGGGTTGCCTGCGATCATCGCCGCAACAACCTCGTCATTCAAGCCAAGGTTCAAGATGGTATCCATCATACCAGGCATGGAAGCGCGCGCACCGGAACGAACCGAAACAAGGAGCGGGTTTTTCAGGTCACCGAACTTCTTGCCGTTGATTTTCTCCATCTCCGCAACATACTGCATGGTCTGGCCCATGATCTCGTCGTTGATCTTGCGCCCGTCCTCGTAATACTGCGTGCAGGCCTCGGTCGTGATCGTGAAGCCCTGCGGCACCGGAAGGCCGATGTTGGTCATCTCGGCAAGGTTCGCACCCTTGCCGCCAAGCAGCTCACGCATGCCTGCATTGCCCTCGGTAAACAAGTATACCCATTTCTTTGCCATTTGAAAATTACCTCCTAATGAATTTTGACTGTCCTGCGCCCTTTAACGGCCTGTCCACGTCCGAACTTTTGTTCTCCTGACACGCCAAAAGAAACGCCTTCCCAGTCGTCATTCTCTATTATAACATAGAAATTTTACCTTGAAAACAGTTTTTTTCCATTTCCTCAAAAATTTACCGGACCATCCCCCTTAGAAGTCAAATTTATCCTCGAAATATGCCTTTAAATCCTCAATCTTTACACGTTCCTGTGCCATCGTGTCGCGGTCGCGCACCGTCACGGCGTGGTCCGTCTCGGAATCAAAGTCATAGGTGACACAAAACGGCGTGCCGATCTCATCCTGCCTGCGGTAGCGCTTGCCGATATTTCCGCGGTCGTCAAATTCACAATTGTACTTCTTCGACAATTCCGTATAAATCTTCTCCGCGCCCTCGTTCAACTTCTTCGAAAGCGGCAGCACACCAATCTTTACCGGTGCAATTGCCGGGTGGAAGCGGAGAACCGTGCGCATATCACCGCCCTCTAGCTCCTCCTCGTCATAAGCCGCACAGAGGAAAGCAAGCGTCACGCGGTCCGCGCCAAGCGACGGCTCAATCACGTAAGGGATATACTTCTCCTGCGTCTCGTCGTCAAAATACGACATATCCTGCCCGGAAGTGTTCTGGTGCTGTGTCAGGTCGTAGTCCGTGCGGTCCGCGATCCCCCAGAGCTCGCCCCAGCCAAACGGGAATAAAAACTCAATGTCGGTCGTGCCTTTACTATAGAAGCAAAGCTCCTCCGGCGAATGGTCACGCAGGCGCATCTGGTCCTCCCTGATGCCAAGGGAAATCAGCCAGTCGCGGCAGAAACCGCGCCAATACTGGAACCACTCCAGGTCCGTGCCCGGCTTGCAGAAGAATTCCAGCTCCATCTGCTCGAATTCCCTTGTGCGGAACGTAAAATTGCCCGGCGTAATCTCGTTGCGGAAGGATTTCCCGATCTGGCCGATGCCGAACGGTACTTTCTTGCGGGAAGTCCTCTGCACATTCTTGAAATTTACAAAGATCCCCTGTGCGGTCTCCGGGCGCAGGTAAACCGTGTTCTTTGCGTCCTCCGTCACGCCTTGGAAAGTTTTGAACATCAGGTTGAACTGGCGGATTTCCGTGAAGTCTTTTTTGCCACAGCTCGGGCAGCAGATTTCATGCTCTTTGACAAAATCCTGCATTTTCTCATTGCTCCACGCGTCAACTGTCCCCTCCAGGGCGAAATCGTTTTCGCTGCACCAGTCCTCGATCAACGGGTCGGAGAAACCGCCCAGATGGCCGGATGCCACCCAAGTCTGCGGGTTCATTAAGATTGCGCAGTCCACGCCGACATTGTACGGGCTCTCCATGACAAATTTCTGCCACCATGCCTTTTTGACATTGTTTTTGAGCTCCACGCCGAGGTTGCCGTAATCCCATGTGTTCGCAAGGCCACCGTAAATTTCGGAACCTGCGTACACGAAGCCCCTTGCTTTTGCAAGGGCTACAATTTTGTCCATTGTCTTTTCCATGATTGAATTACCTCCATATGAAGTTCCGTATGCCCCCTCCCAGCACCTTCTTTTGGGGGAAGAAGATTTCTTTCCGCATGGCTCCTAGAAATCTTCTTCCGGGCGCTGTACGGGGGCATACTGTTTTGGGGTTTGCAGAGTTTTTCCAAGTACCAAAAAAACGCCCCAAGCGTAACGCTTAGGGCGAACATAAGTCCGTGGTACCACCTAATTTCAGATTCCTCTGCACTCTGACCGGCCATACAGCCGCTTCCATATAACGGCGGAAAACCGTTCCTTTCTAGGGTGTGAGGCTTTGGCCTTTTGTATCTCCCTTCAAAAGGAATGCTCCCGGATGCCTTCCATGCCGCTGTGGAAAGACTCCCACCATGAACCGATGAACATGCGCAGACCGCGCCGCCCATACGTTTCCCGTCTTCTCTCTGAACCACATACGCCCATGTACTACTTCCGATCAATGCATTTTGCATTTCATGAGGACATTATAGCGGGGAATGGAGGATGTGTCAAGGGATTTTTTATAAAGAAGTAATATAGGAATCTTAACCGGAAAAAATTTTGCCAATGGACGCGAAATTTAAAAATACTGTCCATTGGCATATCCTACTCATTTTTTGTTGTTTTCATTTTGGAATCTATACCGATAAAGATCCAGCACTTGCACAATCTCCATCAAAACATCTACATTGGTAAACGTCTGCTGCGGACATTCCTTCCCCGACAGGCGTGATTTTAGCCCCGGAAAGAAAATCCGAGATTTGTTTTGGTAAGTACATGCTCCTTAAATCCTTCCTTTCTGGTTTCTTGCTCCTTTTTGTATCCAAGCGATACAACACCCCCATCCCTATAAAGGAATCTCATGTATAACAAGCCCGAAACGCAGGCCTCATATATTCTACCGCCCCCCGCCCAATTCCATAGCGCAGCGCAAGGCGTTCCCAATTTTCCTTCACAAGGGATTGTATTTCTTCTGCCATCCTCTTTGCCCCGCATTTTGATAGTCCGTAAGATGGCGCTGCCTCAATTGCAAGGCTTAAGGAAAGATCATTATTTATTTCATCCACATTCAACGCCAACGTGTCACCATAGGGCACCGGATTGACATCGTAAAGCGGCGATAAGCGCCATCCTTTTGCCGTCAAAAGAAATCCATGGTTACGCAAATGGTCGTCCGTATTCGAAATCGCCATACTAAAAACAATCCTTCTCCAAAGCTCCTTTACATCATCTTCCGGTAAAATGCTGTTTGATTTCAAAAAAGATGCAATCTCAAGATAACTGGAACCATCCTCCGCGCAGGCATCATCCTCTTTTCCAAGCATTGTCATTGCCGAAGCAAAATGGATGCGCTGCTCTCCTTTGCGGTCAAAGCGCTTTGCAAGGAAGGTTCCTCCAAGCTTTGAAAAAGTCTCAAATGCCGATTCCGGCACATCCAACCCACAAAGGGCGGCTAAGTCATGTGCCACCTTTTCCCATGCCCCAACATTGTAATCGTCTTTTCTGGAAGGAAACTTTGCAATCCACAATTCTCCGTTTGTATCTTGGACGGAAGCTTTCGGTCTTGCTCCGCCCAGGGAGGAACCCGGTTTCAGCAATTGGTTCAACCATTTTTCCTCCAGTATATTTTCCTCCTTTTCAAATTGTCTTGATGCTTCTTCCAAGGTCCGCAGTGTTGCCCATGGCGGTGCCGCCATTTCCTTGTCATCAGACAGAAATACACTGTCTTCCTCTGTTTTAAAACGAATCACCCCCATACGGGTTTCATCATAAACACCAAGCAAATAGTCACTTTCATTCAACTTTCGCGGTTTCCTGTCTTCTCTGTCCGCAACAATTCTTTCCCTCCGCTGCATCAGTATTCTCCCCCAACGATCCGGGGAGGAATCGGAAAACAGACCGAAAATATTTTTACCAACCGGGTATTGCCGCCCCTTGTTCATAAGCAAATCTGGGTCAAGGACAGGATTTGTTTTGACTGCATGAAGCCACTGATCTTCAAATTCAAAAGAATAATGTTCATTTCCTTTTACTGCATCCACAAAAAGCACTCCGAGTTTTTGCGGCAGCTCGGAACTGAAATTTTCGTAAACATAAATTTTGTCCTGCATGCACTCCCTCCTGATGAAACCACACACTACATTTCCGGTTGTATTATACCATAACCCCCCGTATTTTGAAACAGAAAATTTCAGCTTGTTCCATCCGCCTGCCCAAAACACCTGCCCTACTCCTGTTCCATAAACCTCTTTAACGCCTCCTTATCTCCGAACGCTGCCTTCAACGTCTGTTCATAAAGCCCCAAAACAATCATATCACCCAAATCAAACAAATCCACATCCCCGTTTCCCATGTACAAATAATCCCCGCCTGTATCAAACGCGCCGTCAAAAACGAAATACTCGTCATTATGATGAAACAAAAATATCTGCTCCTGCGATTTTTTTGTGGCCGTGTATTTTGTCATTCCGCGCGCCATCACATAAACAACGCCGTCTTCCGAAAAGGAACTCCATTTTTCCGTGCCGCCAAACCATTTGTGCAGCGCATCCCCGATGGAAACCCCATAATTATAATCCTCCAGCATGCCATTTTTTACATCCCGGATTTCCGCGTTGCCAAGGCAGCAAACCAAAAGAATAATTGCGGCGACAAATCCCGTTGTGCAAAACAATGCTTTCTTGATAGTAGTCTTTTTAATTACGAAAGTAGGAGCTGATTCCGGCTTTGCGGCTTCGGATTCCGGTTCCTTTGCAGCTTGCATTTCCTCCATTGTTTCTGCCTCTGCTATATTCTCGGTTTCGCTTGCGACCGCTTTTTCTGTTTCAATTTTTTCCATTCCTGTTTTTCCTATCCCCGCTTTTTCTGCCGTTCCTGCTTTTTCCCCTGTTATAATTTCCGATATCTCCACAACCTCTGATACTTTCGCAATGTTTCGCCCTTCTACGTTTTCTCCTGCTGCTACCTGAGCTACAACTTCTGCTGTTATGGCTTCCATTCTCTTCATTGAATCTTCCACTATCACGGTATCAATCCCATTCGTCGCATCTTCCGCCATCACGGCTCCAACCCTCTTCATCGCATCTTCCACTGTCACGCTCCTACCTCCCCCACAGCCACCAGTCAATTCCACTCCCAAACACATTCATCCGCACCTTATAACTCCCTTCTTCCCCCGGCGTGATCTTCGCCGCTGGCATATCCGCAAACAACTGCAAAATATCCGGGTCAGAACAGCAAAATTCCACCTCTCCGGGCAACCTTCTTCCGATACTGTCCAAAAACCTTTTGCGGAACTCCCCTTCCCTTAACTGCTCTTTTTCCGGGATGCGGGAATCCTCCTCTAAAATCTCCCACCGCGTAATCCGGTGAATCCCGTATGCCCCCGGCAACTCCCGGGCACCCGGCAGGGAAGCTTTCTTCCCCTTTTTAGGAAACGCCAAAAGAAAAAAAGAATTGCCCGAAAAAAGAATCCCGACCGTCCGAAGCTTTGAAATCGTCACAGAATTCCCATCCTGATCGATATAATCAATTTCAATAAGTTTTCCGCTCAACCCCGCCTGCGCGATTTCCCACAACTGTTCCGGAAAATTTTCCTTTTCCTGCGCCCCTATGTAATAATACAATTCATTCTGAATCAATTTCTTTACCTTTTTCCGCTCTTCCTCCATGCAATAGCGGGGTAGCTTTTTCAGAATCTCTCCTATATTTTTCTTCGGCAATGCCATACCCGCAAGTAAAATCTTGCATATTGCAAATGTTTCCGCGCCGGAAAGCAGCCCCTTGCTTGTTCCTGTCATCCAATACCCTTTTTTCACATTATCGCACTCGATGGAATAATAAACTCCTGCTTGCAATGCAATTGTATCGAGACAACCGCGAAGCAAAGCGATATCTCTTTGTATGGTTTTTTCACTCACGGCAAACTGCTCCGCTGCCGCTGTTTTATTGATGACTTGACCGTCCCATAACTTTATGAAAATTGTTATGACCCTCTCAAGCCGGTTGTTTTTGTTTTCTTCTGTTACTTTGTCATTATCCCCCAAAATTCCTTTTCCCCTTTCATATGCTTTTGGTTTGTTTTTTTCTACCGCCCGGATTATACTCCAAAATTTCCCTTTTTGCAAACTTTTTTCAGACATTTACATTTATTTTTATTGTTTACTTTCATTCTGCCGCCCGATAAACT
>CAYMGZ010000103.1:8090-8515 GCA_964390095.1 uncultured Lachnospiraceae bacterium
TGGAGACTATTGCCAAAGTTCTCCCAGACTCCTTTATTGACTCATGGCTGTGGAATAATTGCAACATATAAGGCTAAAATATAATCATGAACGTAAAAAGAGAACAAGAATTTAAACTAATTGGCTTAAACATCGCACGTTACCGGAAAGCAAAGGGAATGACCCAGTTGCAGCTTGCCGAACGCGTTGATATTAGCCGTACTCACATGAGCAACATCGAAGCTCCTAATATGCATACTTCCATATCTTTAGATACCCTGTTTGATATAGCAGAGGTTTTGGAGGTACCCGTTGCGAGCCTGTTCAATTTTAATTAGTCCGCCTTTTAAATTGCAGGAGGGATTTCTTTTTGTACACAATTTTTAGAGTAAAATATTTCCAAAAAAAATCTTTCATCCACAACAATCCGCTAACTTTAAATGTTC
>CAYMGZ010000104.1:0-8509 GCA_964390095.1 uncultured Lachnospiraceae bacterium
TGTCAATTAATAAAACGCACCGGGAAAACAATACCTGACGATACCGCTTCCCCGGTGCCTGACCCACTATGTCGTTTCCTTAACGCCTGCACTCCGCCTATACTGGCAGCAATTCCATCTTCTCAATGATTCCCCTGACCTCTTCGACCGCCTTATCCGTCATATCTGCAATCTGTTCTGCTGTATAGCCCTTTTTATGCATGGTAAGTATAAGTTCTGCTTCGCCCTTTGCCCTGCCCATTTTTTCCCCGCGCTTCAGCGCGTCTTCCTCAATCCACTCACTTAAATTACACATAATGTCTGCCTCCTTCCCAACCCCGCTCTCTAACGGGATGCCATATTCCTCATGGATTACTTTCTGTTTCTCCCCCGGCTTCATTTTCTTTGAAAACAGCGTCCCAAGCAGGCGGTGCAGCCTATGCCCTTCCTCCTCGCCTGACACTTTCCTTGCCAATTCCACGAACAGGATATTGATTAAGTCGGTACCGTCATCCGGTGCTTTCCCGCCAATCACACAGTCATTCACCAGATGCATATAGTATAACGCATCTGCTGGCATATTCATGCAGATCCAGATGCTGTAAACCCGCTTGATTTTATCAAAATCGCTCCCGGAAAATTCCCTTGTCTTCTGCGCGGAAATCATGCGGCAGGCGTAATAAACTGCCCGGTTTGGAAGCTGATACCGCGAGGGCTTCGATTTCTGCGCCTCCACATTCACGATAATCTCAAGCCGCTTCCCTTTCTGCCCTTTCTTCATCGGCAGTCTGGCATGGAAGATAATATCAAAATAGATGGTTCCTTCATCCGGAACTCGGTCTTCCGTATTGTCCCCGGTAATCCGTTCCTTTCCCTCCTTACGGTTTGTTTCCCCCGGTTCCACCGGGGTGGAGGCAATCTGGATATCATCCTCGATGCACCGGAGGATTGTATCAATCTTCCTTTTCTTAAACTCAGGGATTGTCTCTTTCAAAATATATGCAAGGATATATTTGTTCCCCAACAGCCGTTTCGCCCGCGCGTCATACTGCGCCTTATTGCCCGCAGCATTCACCTCATTTTTTATATCTGTATTCACAAATTCCCCTCCTGCCCCGAAGCTTTGCCGGGCATCGTTTTCCGTTTCTGTCTTATTGAAGCAGCACCATCTGACGCAAAAATTAGTACCCCCACTCCACTTCCCTTTGTTCCAAACGGAAAATAAATGGAATCCCCAAACAGAAGTCAAAAAACAGGTTTCAGCATAATTTTCTTCCCACCTTTAGGATAGCATAACCCCACGGAAAACACAAGGAAGAGTTTCTTTCACGATAAACCAATTGTCGCTTGACAAAACCCAAAATCCATATTAAAATAAGTCACGAATCAGGCTTTGAACATACGTGAGTACAAAAAATTCCCGTGAATCAGAGATGGGATGCCACCGGCTGCAAGCACCCCACACGGTTCTTTTGGAAGTTTCAGTATGGGAGCTTTCCGGCGAAAAGCATCCGAAAGATGCGTTAAGCCGGATGTGGGTGCAACAGGTTCGGTTACACAAAAAACGAGTGCAGGGCATCCGGAACAATGCCCTGAATTAGGGTGGTACCGCGATTCACATCGTCCCTTGTCAAGCGGCAGGCGGCGGTGTTTTTTTATGCGCAGGGTCGGATGAATCCTCCCCTGCTCGATTTTATTAGCTGTTGGATCCTGCCAGGTGCATCCGGCAGTTTCTTACCACTCCCCCGCCAGAAAACAGAAAGGAGCCAGCAATGAGAGAAAAAATTACTGACATTTTATCCGAAGTGAAAGCAAAAATTTCTGCTGCGGCAAGCGAGAGCGAACTGCAAAATGTGAAAAGTGCTTACATCGGCAAGCAGGGAACATTAAGCCTTTTGATGAAGGAGCTTCCAAACCTGCTTCCTGCACTCCGCCCCGAGGCAGGCACCTTGCTCAACCAGGCCAAAAACCAGGTGAAGGAATTGATTGATGCAAAGAAAATGGAGCTGACGTTAAAGGCCTCCGAGGTATCTCCGGATTTTGACTGTTCCGTTCCGGGAACCATGCCGGAACATGGGGGGCTTCACCCGATCACTCAAATGTGTTATGACTTAAATGATGCATTTCGTTCGATGGGGTTCGAAATTTTTCAGGAAGATGAGATCACAAGCGAACTGTACGCCTTCGACAAGCTGAACTTCCCACCCAACCACCCTGCCCGCGAGAGCATGGATACCTACTGGCTGGAGGGGCATGACAAAGGGGGCACGAACGAAAAGCTCTGCTTAAGGCCCCACCTGACCGGCGGCAGCGTCCGCTATATGCAGACCCACAAACCGCCGTACCGCTTTGTCTACCCGGGCCGTGTCTACCGCAATGAGACAACGGACGCACACCATGAGAGGGCATTTTTCCAGTATGAGGCGCTGATTGTTGACAAGGACATTACCTTCACATCGGGCAAAGTGATGATTGGGAGCATCCTAAGCAAAGTTTTCGGCACGGACGTGGCGGTCCGGATGCGTTCCGGCTTCTTCCCTTTTGTGGAGCCGGGGTTTGAGATTGACATGGAATGCCAGGTCTGCGGCGGCAAAGGGTGCAGCGTCTGCAAACATGTCGGCTGGATCGAAGTCATGCCGGGCGGTTCCCCGCATCCGAATGTCCTTAGAGCCGCGGGGCTTGACCCGGATGAGTATACAGGGTTTTATGTGAATATCGGACTTGACAGACTTGTAATGATGCGTTATGGCGTGGATGATGTAAGGCTGTTCCACAGTGCTGATTTAAGATTTCTAAGGCAGTTCCGGTAAGGAGGTATTAAAATGAAATTATCATTATCATGGATCCGGGATTACGTGGCCATCCCGGAAAATACAGATTTAACGAAACTGGCATATGACCTGACCATGTCCACCGTAGAGGTGGAGGATGTGGAATACCTTGCCCGCCGTTTTGACCATATGGTGGTCGGCGTAATCAAGAAGGTCGAGTCCCATCCCAACGCGGACAAGCTGCGGGTATGCAAAGTGGACATCGGCGGCGAGGTAAAAGATATCGTCTGCGGCGGGATCAATCTGGCCGAGGGGATGCGCGTAGCGGTTGCCTGCCCGGGTGCCACCGTCCGCTGGCACGGGGAAGGGGAACCCGTGGTGATCAAAAATTCCAAACTCCGCGGCATTGAATCCTTTGGCATGATCTGCGCTTCGGACGAGATTGGGCTGGGCGACCTTTTCCCGGCGGCACAGGAGGCAGAAATCTTAGACCTGTCCGCATTTGATGTGCCGGCAGGAACCCCCCTTGCCAAGGCGCTTGACATGGATGATGTCCTTCTCGAAATTGACAACAAATCCATGACAAACCGGCCGGATCTTTGGGGACATTACGGGATTGCCCGTGAGATTGCCGCCCTGTACGACCTGCCGCTTATCAAGATCCCCCCTTACACAATGGAAAACCCATCGGATTTTAAGGTGGAGATCGCGGATCCGGACAGATGTACAAGATACATCGGCGTGGAAATGTCCGGTGTGCAGGTAATACCATCCCCTTACCGGATGCAGAACCGGATCTGGAAAGTGGGGATGCGCCCGATCAATGCACTGGTGGATATCACAAATTATGTCATGCTCGCCACAGGGAACCCGACCCACGCATTTGATGCGGACAATATTACGGACCACATTGTTGTAAGGCATGCTTTGGAAGCCGAGAAGTTAAGCCTTTTAAACGGCAAAGAGCTGGAATTATGCGGGGATGACCTGGTGATTGCGGACTCCGATGGAGCCGTTGCCCTTGCCGGTGTCATGGGCGGTTCCAAGGATTCCATCCTGCCGGATACAAAACGCGTGATCCTTGAAGTAGCAAATTTTGAATCCACCGGTGTCCGGAGGACGGCGCTGCGCTACGATAACCGGACGGAGGCTTCCTCCCGCTACGAAAAAGCCATTGACCCGGAACGCTGTGACCAGGCCTTAGCCCTTTCCATGCAGTATTTTAAGCAATTATACCCGGAAATCAAAGTGACAGGTTATTGTGACCGGTATGTAAAAAAACTTGACCGGGCAGAAATTGATGTAAGCCTGGCATGGCTGGCAAAACGCCTGGGGAAAAACCTGTCAAACGGCTTAATCTGCCAAAAACTTGGCGCACTTGGGTTTGACGTGGAAATCACCGGTGACAACATGCATGTTACCGCCCCTACATGGCGTTCCACGGGCGATATTTCCATGAAGGATGACATGATGGAGGAAGTTGCCAGAATGTATGGTTATGACCATTTTGAGGCAACCGAATTTACCACGGCATTTTCCGGGGCAATCAACCAGAAGGACCAGGATCTTGTCCGGAACATCAAGGAATACCTTGCCATCCGCTGTGGGATGCAGGAAGTTTACACATACCCGTGGATGGATGGTGCATTTGTAAATGCCGTGCTGCAAAATACACAGGGCACGTTAAGGCTTGCCACACCGCCGGCACCGAACCTATGTTATATCCGTTCTTCCCTGCTTCCAAACCTCTGCGAGGCGGTTGTGAAAAACGAGCGCTATTTTAGTGATTTCTCCATCTTTGAGGAGGCGCAGGTCTTTTTTGACAAAAATTATAACACTTTGTATGACAAAACGGAATCCCTGCCGGAACAGCGCAGGCATATCGGGGCGGCTTTTGCCAGCAGCGTAAAAAATATCACGGAGCTTTTCCGGGAAGCCAAGGGTGTGCTTGAGTACATGCCACGTTATACCCATATGGAATCCTTCACCTTCCAAAAAACGGAAAAACCGGTGTGGGCGGACGATGTGGTGTGGCTGAATGTCTGCCGGAACGGTGAAAAGATTGGCGACATGGGGCTTCTTGCCAAAAAAGTGTCCATGGAATGCGGAGTCAAAAACCTCTCCGTCATGCTTTTTGAGCTGGATGCCACGAAGCTTGTGCCGCTGAAATCCAGAACGAATAAATTTACCCATCTGGCAGAATACCCGGAGACGGATTATGACATTTCTTTGCTGTTTGATTCGGATGCCATGTGGACGGACATCTACAACACCATCATGGACAAGAAAAAGGCAAGCGCACTTTTGAAGGATGCCTCCTTTGTGGACGAATATAAGGGAAAACAGATCCCGTCCGGAAAGAAGTCCGTAACCATCCGCTTGACCATCGGGTCTGCGGAAAAGACACTGACCTCGGAGGAAATTGAAAATGCCGCGAACCAGGTCATGAAAAAACTTGGCAAGACAATGGGCGCGGAACTTAGGACACAGTAAATCCCAACCAAGGGATGGAATCAGGCAGGGGAGATTTTCTCCTGATGAGCAAAGCTTATCATCTCGCTGCACGACCCGCATGCCGTGAAACAGCTAATTTCCATATGCGGACCTGCACACAAAAAAACTGGCGTATGGCTCAGACGGCCAACGCCAGTTTTTTCCGTATCCTCTGCAACGCGTTATCCACCATCTTCGGGCTCTTTCCAAGGCGTTTGGCTACGCGCACATAATTTTCCTCTTCCACATATGCCTTGAGCACTTCCAGCTCAAACTCACTTAAGCGGCTTTTTAAAAATTCCTCCATCTGCTGCTCGCTTTCCCGGTCGATCACCATCTCCTCCGGATTGCCCGCCGCATCCTGCAAATACCAGCGCAGCGGCAGAAAATCCACACCGCCCCCTTCCTCCGCGCCCTCCGCCCCTTCCGCAGGCAGGGCGGCATCAAAGGAAAGGTAATTGTTTAACGGCTGGTTTTTCCGCGTGTTGGAAGCGCGGATTGCCGTGTAGATCTGCCGTAGGATGCAGAGGTTTGCGAATGTCGCAAACCCTGTGTTTTTTTTCTTGTCGTAATCCTGGATTGCCTTGTAAAGCCCGATCATGCCTTCCTGGATCAGATCCTCCCGGTCACCGCCAATTAAATAAAGCGCATGTGCATTTTTCCGCACCATATTTTTATAGCGGGTGATCAATGTTTCCGCCGCATAGACATCCCCGCGCGCATTCCGTTCCAAAAGCTGTTCATCGGACAAAGTTTCGTATTCCCTATACTCCATGCAACCTCCCCTGTAGGCAAAATTACTTACGGCTTCCCGAATCTGCGCTGCCGCACGATCTCATAGGCCAGGACTCCTGCTGCCACCGACGCGTTCAGCGAATCAATATCCCCGAACATCGGGATTTTGGTGATAAAATCACATTTTTCCTTTACAAGGCGGCTCACACCCTCGCCCTCACTGCCAATGACTAAGCCAATGGGACCTGTCAGGTTCTGGCGGTACATCAGCTCACCATCCATGTCCGCGCACACAAACCAAAGCCCCTGTTCTTTTAGTTGTTCCATTGTCTGCACAAGATTTGTCACTTTTGCCACTGGCGTGTAATGGATTGCGCCTGCGCTCGTTTTTGCCGCCGCCGCTGTCAGCCCCACGGCGCGGCGTTTCGGGATGATGATGCCGTGCACGCCCGCTTGGTTTGCCGTGCGGATGATCGCCCCCAGGTTGTGCGGGTCCTCAATCCCGTCCAGCAGCAACAAAAACGGCGGCTCCCCTTTTTTTTGCGCTGCCTCCAGAATATCCTCAACTTCCGCGTATTCATATGCCGCCGCAAACGCAATGACACCTTGGTGCTTCCCGGTCTGTGACATTTGGTCAAGGCGTTCTTTTGGTACGAAGGAGAGGATGGTGTCGCCTTTTTTTGCCTCCCGCACGATTGTGCGGATTGGCCCATCCTGACAGCCGTCCTGCACAAAGAGTTTGTCGATTGTCTTCCCGGCGCGGAATGCCTCTAAGACTGCATTTCTTCCTTCTATCGTCAATTCCTCATATCTCATTTTGATTCTCCTATTTTAAGTTCCGCAGATCCCCTTCACAGCGCCTATGCCGGGGAAGGGCTTTTTTGTCCGCACGGCTCCCAGAAAACCCCTTCCGGCGCTGTTCCGGGGCTCTGCTGTTTTTTAAGTTCCGCAGATCCCCTTCACAGCGCCTATGCCGGGGAAGGGCTTCTGCTGTTTTTTTAGTTCTGCATGTTTCCTTCTGTTCCGAGTGTGTCTGTTCCATATTTTACCAATTCCAGTAACCGCTCCATCTGACCGGTCAGGTACAAATATCCAAGCAGCGCCTCAAAACCGGTTGCCACCCGGTACTCTACGATGGTCGCATTCTTTGCCGCCGTAAACGATTTCGCATTGCGGCCACGCTTGTAATACCCGTGTTCTTCTTCCGTCAAAAGCGGCTCGATTACCTCCATTACCTGCTTCTGTGCCTTCGCCTTCACAAACCCGCTTGCCCTGTGGTGCAACTTGTTCACGGCACTGTTCCCCTTCTCCACGAGCATCGTCCGGATCACCAAGTCATAGATTGCATCCCCGATATAGGCAAGCGTGAGCGGTGAATATGTGCGGATGTCCTGTGCCGCAAGACCGTATACCCCACGTACCATCTCCGTAATTGTCCGATTTTCTTCCCCCATTCCATTCGCCATCCTCACTGTGCCTTGCCACAATAGCCGCATTTCCCGCCCGCACACCCTTCCGGGCGCGCATTTTCATCGCAGGCATACACAACGCCTGCATTGCCGTTTTCCATATAGTCCGCCGCCGATTCCAAAAGTGCGGCTGCCTGCGCGGCAATCCCTTCCCCCGCACCGGTAAAGCCAAGCCCTTCCTCGGTCGTTGCCTTGACGTTGACACGGTTTTTCTCAATCCCAAGCACCGCCGCAATGTTCTCCTCCATCATGGGCAGGTATTCCGCAAGTTTCGGGCGCTGCGCGATGATGGTAGCATCAATATTTCCAACCAGATAATGTTCCTCCAAAAGCATTGCCCCTACCTGCTCCAAAAGCTTTAAGCTGCTGATGCCACAGTAACGCTCATCGCTGTCCGGAAAATGCCGCCCGATATCGCCAAGCGCCGCCGCGCCAAGCAATGCATCCATCACCGCATGCACCAATACATCCGCATCCGAATGGCCAAGCAGCCCCTTTTCATATGAAATCCGCACACCGCCAAGCACCAGATCCCTGCCCTCGACCAGCCGGTGCACATCATAACCCGTTCCAATCCTCATGGCACACCTCCTATTTTTAGTTCCGCAGAACCCCTTCACAGCGCCCTTGCCGTGGAAGGGCTTTTTTGTCCGCACGGCTCCCAAAAAACCCCTTCCGGCACTGTTTCTGGGTTCTGCTGTTTTTTTAGTTCCGCAGAAACCCTCCACAGCGCCTTCTCCAGGGAAGGGCTTTTTTGTCCGCACGGCTCCCAAAAAACCCCTTCCGGCACTGTTTCTGGGTTCTGCTGTTTTTTTAGTTCCGCAGAACCCCTCCTATATTTTCCCCTTCCACAAGTCCATGCATACAAAAAAAGAGATAAGCCGCCTTATCTCTTCAAAAGTAGCGAAGGGGGGACTTGAACCCTCGACACCACGGGTATGAACCGTGTGCTCTAGCCAGCTGAGCTACTTCGCCACGATACAGCCATCGGCTGTAAAAATGGGGCCTATAGGGTTCGAACCTATGACCCTCTGCTTGTAAGGCAGATGCTCTCCCAGCTGA
>CAYMGZ010000105.1:0-2358 GCA_964390095.1 uncultured Lachnospiraceae bacterium
CGGTATTGTAAAAATCGAGATGAATTTCCTGCCAGATGTCTATGTGCCGTGCGAGGTTTGCGAGGGCAAGCGCTACAATCGCGAGACGCTGGATGTGAAATATAAGGGCAAGTCAATCTTTGACGTGCTGGACATGACGATTGAGGAGGCGGTGCATTTCTTCGAGAATGTTCCGGCGATCAAGCGCAAGATCGAGACGCTCAACGATGTCGGGCTTTCGTATTTAAAACTGGGGCATCCGTCCACATCGCTCTCGGGCGGCGAGGCGCAGCGCATCAAGCTTGCGACCGAGCTTAGCCGGCGGAGCACAGGCAGGACAATCTATATTTTGGACGAGCCGACGACCGGGCTGCATTTCGCGGACGTGCACAAGCTGGTCGATATTTTGCAGCGACTGACCGAGGGCGGCAACACCGTGGTCGTAATCGAGCATAACCTGGATGTGATCAAGACAGCGGATTATATCATTGATATCGGACCGGAGGGCGGCGACAAGGGCGGCACGGTGATCGCGACCGGAACGCCGGAGGAGATCGCGAAAAAGAAGAAGTCGTATACGGGGCAGTATGTGAAGAAATATTTGAAATAAGATGCGGGAGTAGTAAAAATATGTTTAGGTCAATGATGCAGATGTATGTAAAGGGAAGCGTGGAGGCGGTGGGATTTTATCAGAAAGCATTCGGTGCGGAAATTTTGTGCACTTATCCGGACGGGCACGGCGGTTATATGCATTCGGAATTAAATGCGTTTGGGCAGATCTTGGCAATTAGTGAGATTGATGAGGAGGTGGAGACGGGAAGCACAATGCAATTTTGCTTTCATTTTGGAGAAGGGGGAGAAGAGTATGTCAGGAAGGCATACGAGGTGTTAAAGGAAGATGCAGTGGTCTGCACACAGCCAGCACCGTGTGATTACAGTCCGTATCAATTTGTTGTAGTGGATCGGTTTGGGGTAAATTGGTGTATTTTTGTGTAGGGAAAGTATTGCGAAAGAAAACGGGGAAAGAAATCGTATGGATATTTGCGAGCTGAAAGCGCTGCGCCTATACCGCCAGCATATCACGGATCCGGCGGATAAACACACGGTCTGCCATGACCTTTTAGGACTGCAGGCACAGTTTATGGCGAACGTCTATTACAGCCTGAAAATACGCTGTAATGAGAAAATTGCAGCAGAGAATTTCGGGGATGGCCTTGTGAAAAACTGGACGGTTCGGGGGACGGTCCACGCGTTTTCGGAGGATGATTTGGCGCTTTTCCTGCCCAACGCGGCGCAGTACCATAGCAGGGATTTTAAGGGGTATGCCATTGCGAAAGAGGGGACATACCAGTATGTGCGGGAAAAGGAAGGATATGCGGAAGCGGCGGAAGAATACCGAAAAAATGGTTTTGCGTGGGTATTTACGCCGGAGCGGCAGAAATATTTTTCGCAGTTGGTTTTGCAGAAAATTGCTGACGGCATCCGCACGCGGGAGGAACTAAAAGAAGCCTGCGCAAAAAACGGCATGACGCAGCCGGAGATGGAGGCCATGTTCGACCCCTGGGGCGGCGGGATGCGCGAACTTTGCGGGCGCGGTTTTTTGTGTTACCGGGTATGCGAGAAAAAAGAATTTATGCTGTCACCGGATTTTGTGCCGATGGGAAAAGAAGCCGCCGAACAGGAAATTGCGCGGCGCTATTTCGAGCATTTTGCGCCCGCAACCGTGAGGGATTTCGCGTATTATTACCACTGTACACAATCGCGGGCGAAGGAGCTGATGGCGGGGCTGCCGCTGAAAAAAGTGGAGGTCGCCGGCAGGGATTATTTTTATCTTGGGGAGTTGCCGGAAGATATTCCGGAAATCCCGAAATGCGTGTTGGCGGCAGGGTTTGACCAGTTGATGTTAGGGTATAAAAAGGAAGAAAGTATTTTTCTGCCGCCGGAGCATCTGCGCAGGATTTTTAACCTTGCCGGGATTGTGATGCCGCCGGTTTTGCTGGATGGGACGGTGGTCGGACGGTGGAAGAAGAAGGGGAAGAAAATAACGTTTGAGGCGTTTGGGAACATTGCGGCGAGGGAGCGGAAAGTGATTGAGGAAACGGCGGCGGGGGTGTATGGGGAAGTCGGGAAGATGGAGTGGAAAATGTGAATGAACTTTGAGCTTGAATCAGTTTTTAGATTGTAAGTTCTTTACATCGTACAATCGAAAATGATTCGCTTGGAGGTTCATTTTCGATTCTGTTGGTAGGTTGTAATGATTGCCTCCGCGCAAGTGTTTCATACATTGTTTGTGCCGGGGCGGCGCGCTCCGGCATGTTTTGAAACGTGAAAGGGGCAGGCGGAAGGGGAAAAAATGGAGCGGGATTTTTATGCGATGAT
>CAYMGZ010000105.1:2368-4456 GCA_964390095.1 uncultured Lachnospiraceae bacterium
TTGAGCGTTGGGCGCTGATGCGCAATTCGATGAAAGAAAATATCAGCGAGCATTCCCTTGAGGTGTCGATGCTGGCGCACGCGCTGGCGGTGATCGGCAACCGCCGTCACGGGAAAAATCTGGATGCACAGAAGGCGGCGCTGATCGGTCTGTACCACGATGCGACCGAGATCATAACCGGGGATATGCCGACACCGATCAAATATTATAATGCGAGTATCCAAGGGGCGTTTAAGGATATTGAGAATAAGGCGGCAAGGCAGCTGCTTTCCATGCTGCCGGAAGAACTCCGCCCGGATTACGAGGCAATTTTTTTCCCGGCGGAAAGTGAGGCCTATATTTGCAGGCTGGTCAAGGCGGCGGATAAATTGTCGGCGCTGATCAAATGTATTGAGGAGGAAAAAACGGGAAATACCGAGTTTCGGAGTGCAAAGGAGACGATTACGGCGGCACTGCATGGGATGGGGCTTGTGGAGGTGGAAGATTTTATGGGGGAATTTTTGCCTGCGTATGGGAAAACGTTGGATGAACTGGGAAAGATGTAGGGCACAACAAAAATGTTAATAAATGTTAACAAGAATTTTCACGCTGATGAAATCAATCTAATTTATCCGTTTGGGGCAGAATAAAGCAGAAACGTGTTCGGAACTGACCGCCACCGCCAAAAGGCGGAAACTTAGCGGACGTGACCATTCCATAAAAAGTAAGTTAAAACAAGCAAAGGACGCTTGTTTAGCCAAAGCAAAGGAATTGGCAGAACGGCAGGCAGTTGCAAACTTCAATGGGCCTCAAACCGAACCGCACTTTATGAGCTTTATTGTAGACGAAAAAAACGGGAGCGATAAACAAACAATGACAAATGTTAAATGGATTTTCTTTGATATTGGCTCAACGCTTATTGATGAAAGTGAATGCTATAAATTGAGATACCGTGAAGCTGTTGCGGGTACAACGATTTCTCCCGATGATTTTGAGAAAAAGGTCATCGAATTTTCAAAGCAGAATTTAAAAGGCGATCATGAGGCTGTCAAGTTCTACGGTATAGAATTGCCGCCGTGGCATAAAGAGGCGGAAAAGCCATATGGTAACACGGAATCTGTTTTAAAGCAGTTGGCTGCCAAAGGATATCATCTTGGTGTTATCGCAAACCAAAGTCCGGGAACGAAAGACCGCCTTTTTAGCTGGGGGCTTTTAAATTATTTTGACATCGTTTTAGCCTCTGCGGAAGAAGGTATTTCAAAACCGGATCGCAGGATATTTCACCGCGCGCTGGCTGCGGCAAAGTGTTTGCCTACCAATGCCGTTATGGTTGGGGATCGATTGGACAATGACATCGCACCCGCCAAAAAAGTTGGCATGAAAACGGTATGGATAAAACAAGGTCTTGGAGGATTGGCGAGTGTTATTCATAAAAATGAGCAGGCAGATTATGAAATAGAGAATCTGTCGGAGCTATTGGACATATTTTAAGGAACAAGGAATGATGATACTATTATGGATAAGCAGAAAACAGGAGTATTTTATAAAACCATGTCAAAGTTTTATGATTTGCTAGATATTATCCGTTTTAGAAATTATAATAATAGTCCGAGAAAAGCTGTTCTTGAGACAATAGAAAATGGTGACAGCGTTTTGGGTTTGTGTACTGGTACAGCGACAAATCGGCATATGGGAAAACGTTGGATAAGTTGGTGGGGGTGGAAGGAATAAAAAACGTTAACAAATGTTAATGAGAAAGAATTTGAATCACAGATTTTATAAAAGTAACTTGACAAACGGGAATAAAAGTGATAATATGTTAATAGAAAGGAATATGAAATGCCCATAGCATGTATGACTGGTGGGCAGAATGGCTCTATTTGGAAAGTCCTCATGTTCCATCTTCTTGATAAAATGGATTTCAGAATGTATGGTTTATCCATCCACTGTTCCGTTTGGTATCATCAAAGAGGCCTTGCTGAAAAAGTTTAGTGGAATTATAGTGGAAATAAAAGTAGAATTGTGGTATTGTGTATATGGGGACGGAGACAGGGAAAGTGCAAAGTGCAAAGTGCAAAGTGCAAAGTGCAAAGTGCAAAGTGCAAAGTG
>CAYMGZ010000105.1:4556-8506 GCA_964390095.1 uncultured Lachnospiraceae bacterium
AAAGTGCAAAGTGCAAAGTGCAAAGTGCAAAGTGCAAAGTGCAAAGTGCAAAGTGTGTCTTTGGTTTAGGGGTTTCCTGCCGCTTAACACAGAAAATATTTAAATCCATATACGAAGTTGGTCTTGCAGTCTTGTGTTTTGGCAAGGATATTTTGAGGAGGAATCGAAAGAAGGAAAAATGTTTGAGGGATTTCATACGTCTACATTAAAATATTATGAGGCAATCCGAAAAGAAAATTGTAAAAATACACATACAGAGAACGAAGCGCTATATCTCGAAGGAGTGAAGCTTCCGTTAGAGGAAATGTATTTCGAACTGTATCACTATTTTAGCAGCTTTGATAGCGAATTATTAAGCAATAAGCGCAGGTGTATTTCCTCGCCATATAACGATGCGCGCTTCTGCCGTGAAGCGCCGATCAAAGAGTATTTTTACATACGCTTTAAACTGGATACTCCGGACAAGAAAAATGCGCTTGGTTTCTTTTTTGACGCTTCATTGGATGGATATAAGTATGGTTTGAATATTTATAATTTGGATGGGCGGGGGATGGAAAAAATCAGGGATGGCATTTTGGATAATAAATATTCAGCAAAAGAGATTATCAGCAGGTTCCATGAGGCGGGGCTGTTGGAACTACAGGGAGAAAAATATAAAAGAAAATGTTATCCGCAGGAAGATGCCATTTTACAGGACTGGTTGGAGCGGAAAAGAATTTCTTTGATCCATGAGGAATGCATTGGAAGTGCTTTTTATGGAAGGGAACTTCTGGAGCGGATATTGTCGGCGTTTGGTAGCGCAAAAGATGTGTATTTTATGTTGAAGGGATCGTTGTGATTTCAAAAAGCAAATTTTGTGAAAAACTGTAAAAATAGAGGGCGGTGATAGACTTCAATGGAAAATCGTAAAGAGGATGTCGATACGGTGGAAAAGATTTTGCAGTCCGTCAGAAAATACCTCCCGGCACCGGGAACGGAACTTGGGTGTTATACATTCCTGGCACCGGATGCCCTCTGGACGGGGGAAACAAATGGGATGCCGTTCGTGGTCGTGGCGGAGGATCGTTGGTCTCCTGACGGGGGTGGATTTTTAATTGCAGTGACGGGGGAGGGTGCGGTTTACATTCTGGATTTGGACAGCAAAGAAACGGTGGATTACTGTGCCGCCGGTTTCCCGCAGTTTATGGAGATTATGAAGCTCTACCAGAAATTAAGGGAGGAAACACCCGATCCGAGTGTGTTTGATGAGGTAGGATTGCGTGCCTGTGAGGAAGCGGAGCGGGCATTCCGGCAGCAGGTGATGGAAATTGATCCCAGCGCGATTGCGGATGAGGAAGGTTTGTGGAGCACGATGATAGAAGAATTGGGATCCGGGATGTGAGGCGTGCCGTCTGGCAGATGGAACATGCTGGTTGGACACGATGACGGAAGAACTGGGATTCGGGATGTGAGGGCAGGAAGCATATCCGGTGTATCGGTATATCCATAAATCGGGGCAAGGAGGATGGATCAACATGTTTATTGAAGAACGGCATCAGGCCATTTTGGAAATGCTGGCACAGGCGGGGCGCATCACAACGGGCGAGATTCAGGAGCGTTTCGGGATCAGCTATGATTCCGCAAAACGCGACCTGCGGATTTTGGAAGAAAAAGGCCTGTTAAAGCGCACGCACGGCGGTGCGATCATCGTGCGCAGTGTCGGCTGGAGCGGGCAGACACTGGAAAAAACGGGAAAAGAGCGCGCCGAACATGTAAAAGAAAATTACCTTGACATTGCCAGGCGCGCAATCAAAGAAATCGGCTCGCAGGAAGTTGTCTATGTCACTGCCGCAAGCGTCGGATACCTCATGGCGCAAAACATGCCCAATGATAAAATTTTCACGGTCGTGACCAATTCCATCGCAATCGCCGAGGAACTGCGCAAAAAAGGGAACATTACCGTGATTCTGGCGGGCGGGGAAATGAGCGCAAACGGGTCGTTTTACGATGGTTTTTCACTGGAAATTTTAAAACGCCTGCATTTTGATAAATGCTTCATCACATCCGCCTGCATTTCCGCAAAAGCCGGCCTTTCCGTCCAGAAATCCAACAATATGGAATTGCTGAACACCGTGATCCAGAATTCGCGCAAAGTATATGGATTGTACCCGGTGGAAAAAATCGGGATGGACTCGGTCATCAGTATTTGCGGCTTGGACAGTTTGGACGTGCTGATCACGGACGAGGAGGCCGCGGAGGAAGATTTGCAGGCATTCGGGAACGCGGGGGTGGAGTTTATTATTGCGGGGAAAGAAAAGTAAAAAAAGAAGAAAAACGACGTGGCAGAAATAGGTTATTTCTCGGCTTTGGATATTTTGTCTCTACCAAATGCTATGAATTTTACGGGAAATGTAATATCCCGGCAAAACTGAATTTGGCAGGACACCCAAGTATGAGAAAGAACCCAGAAATATAAGTGCTGTAACAAAAGGTGAAATTAATTTCACTATTTATAAAAATTCAACCTAAAAACTCGTAGAAACACTAATATTGTAGTAAAATGGGGAAAGTAGGTTCATCCGGCTTTGCCCCAATCATTCATTTGAGTGATTGCATCACTCACCACAAATTATGGAGGGATATCGAGATGGAAAAGGAAATGATCATTGTAATGGATTTCGGTGGGCAGTACAACCAGCTGATCGCGCGCAGGGTCAGGGAATGCAACGTATACTGTGAGGTATACCCGCACACCCTAAGCCTTGACAAAATCCGCGAGATGAATCCGAAAGGCATCATCTTCACCGGCGGGCCAAACAGCGTTTACAAGGAAGATTCCCCGCACTGCCCGAAGGAAATTTTCGGTCTCGGCATTCCGGTCCTTGGCATCTGCTACGGTTCCCAGCTAATGGCATACATGCTTGGCGGCAGTGTGGCCACCGCGCCAGTCAGCGAGTTTGGGAAAACGGAGGTTGACGTGGAAACTTCCGATGTCCTTTTTGAAGGGGTTGACCCGCGGACAATCTGTTGGATGAGCCATACGGATTACATCGCAAAAGTACCGGAAGGATTTACGGCCACGGCGCACACCCCGGTCTGCCCGGTGGCAGCAATGGCATGCCCGGAGCGGAAACTGTACGCAACACAGTTCCACCCGGAAGTCATGCACACCAAACAGGGGATGCAGATGCTCTCGAATTTCGTATACAAAGTCTGCGGCTGTGCAGGCGACTGGAAAATGTCCTCCTTTGTGGAAACCACAATCCGCCAGCTGCGCGAAAAAATCGGAGGCGGCAAGGTTCTTTGCGCCCTTTCCGGCGGCGTGGATTCATCGGTGGCAGCCGTATTGCTCTCGAAAGCGGTCGGAAAAAAGCTCACCTGTGTATTTGTTGACCACGGTTTGCTGCGCAAAAACGAAGGGGATGAAGTCGAGGCGGTATTCGGACCAAATGGCCCATATGAGCTGAATTTCATCCGTGTCAATGCGCAGAAGCGTTTTTACGCAAAACTCGCCGGAGTGACCGAGCCGGAGCAGAAACGCAAAATCATCGGCGAGGAATTTATCCGCGTGTTTGAAGAAGAAGCGAAGAAAATCGGGGCGGTGGACTATCTTGTGCAGGGCACGATTTACCCGGATGTGATTGAGAGTGGGTTGGGGAAATCCGCTGTGATCAAATCGCATCACAATGTGGGGGGATTGCCGGATTGCGTTGATTTTAAAGAGATTATCGAGCCGCTTCGGCTGTTGTTTAAGGATGAAGTGCGCAGGGCGGGATTGGAGCTTGGGATTCCGGAGCATTTGGTATTCCGTCAGCCATTTCCGGGGCCGGGGCTTGGGATTCGGATCATCGGGGAAGTGACGGCGGAGAAAGTGAAGATGGTGCAGGACGCGGATGCGATTTACCGGGAGGAGATTGCAAAGGCTGGCGTGGACCAGGGGCTCGGGCAGTATTTTGCCGCGTTGACGAATA
>CAYMGZ010000106.1:0-8480 GCA_964390095.1 uncultured Lachnospiraceae bacterium
AAATATTTTGCGGAAAGAAAAAGTATTAAAGGGAATGATGAAAGCGGCGCTTGGGGTTTTGGTGCTGTTATGCCTTTGTGTTTTGTTTTTGCAGTATAAGCCTGCAGTGGTGGATTTTAAGGTCACGAAAGCGGTGCTGCCGATCCTGCCGACATCACAGGGGGGGATTAAGGTTACGGAGAAAATGGAGGGGATGCCGTCAGACCTTGCAGTTTCTGTCATAACCCCGGAAGGGAACCTTATGCCGGAACCGGGGGCAACGCTTGCGCCACTGCCCGACGTGTGGCAGGAAATTGCAGGTGCCGAGGATTCCGTGGTTATAAGGCTGCTGCCGGATGCGGATATCATCGTAATCGAAAAGAGGGAGGGTTACGGCAAAGCCCGGATTTTCCTCGAAGAATTTCCGGTTGCGCGCCAGTTGCGCGTGACGATTTGCGGGATATCCGGGGAGGCATTGTCGGATGAGCAGGTCAAGCGTATCGCAAAAAATACGTACTACCATGGAACACCGCCAACGCCGACCCCAACACCAAGCCCGACCCCGGTCCCCGCAAAGCGGGTAACACCGACCCCGCTCCCGACCGCTGACCCGACCTACGCGCCGTCTGACCCGTATTATGTATGGCGCGATGATGTTGTGAAGGCAATCGGGACAACGGTGGAACTGGCTGAGGATGGAAGTATGACGCAGTCGCTTTTGATTACGCTTGATAAAACATATGTGTACAGGCTCTATGAAGATAAGTGGAATTACTATATCGCCCTTGTCCGCCCGAAGGATGTGTATGACAAGATCGTCGTGGTGGATGCAGGGCATGGCGGGGTGGATGAGGGAACGGCTGCGGCGGGGAGGAAATATTTGGAAAAAGACATGAACCTGGATATTGTACTGCGCCTAAAGGAACTGCTTGACGGACAGGATGACATCAAGGTATATTATACAAGGACGGCGGACCAGAAGCCGTCCCTGCGCCAGAGGGTGGACCTTGCGAACGATGTCGGGGCGGATTTTTTCCTAAGTGTCCATTGCAACGCGAACGAGATGCATACCCTGCACGGCACGGAGGTGCTGTATGATTCGAGGCAAAATGCGCTTCCCGGGATGAATTCACGCAGGTTTGCACAGATACTCCTTGAGGAGATGGACGAGCATCTGGGTCTTTTCAACCGTGGGCTTGTGCCAAGGCAGGATACTTTGACGGTCATAAGGTATGCAAAGGTTCCTGTAGCGCTTGTGGAGGTTGCTTTTATGTCCAATGCATCCGACATGGAAGCCCTTGCGGAGGAGGAAACAAGGGCGGGTGTGGCGCAGGGGCTTTTTGATGCGCTTATGCGTGGGTATGCGGAACTGGAAGAGACAGGGACGGTGGGGGATAAAACAAGGGGAAAGGAAGAGGATTTGGTGCAATGAAAAAAATCATTTTTGCGACCGGGAATGAAGGGAAGATGCGTGAGATCCGTGAGATTTTTGGGGATGCCCCCTACGAGGTGGTTTCGATGAAGGAAGCCGGGGTCATGACGGACATTGTGGAGGACGGAAAGAGCTTTGAGGAAAATGCACTGATCAAGGCGCGTGCGGTAGCAAAAGCGTCCGGGGAAATCGCGCTGGCGGATGATTCCGGGCTTGAGGTGGATTTCCTTGGCAAGGCACCGGGAATTTATTCGGCGCGTTTCCTCGGGGAGGATACTTCATACGAAGTCAAGAACCAGTATATTCTGGATCAACTTGCCGGGGTATCAGAGGAAGGGCGGGGGGCGCGCTTTGTCTGCGCAATTGCGGCGGTGTTCCCGGATGGCAGGAGTGAGACGCGCACGGCGACAATCGAGGGCAGGATTGCGTTTGAACCTGCCGGAGAAAACGGTTTCGGTTACGACCCGATTTTTTATGTGCCGGAGTTTGGGTGTACGACCGCAGAACTGTCGATGGAGCAGAAAAACCAGATCAGCCACCGGGCAAAGGCGCTTGCGGCAATGAAGAACGAGGTGCTTTGTGATTAGGAAAGGGAACTGCCGGTAAGGCGGGGGATTAAAATTTGAAAGTGGTAAAAACGATTCTTGTGGTCAGCGATTCACACGGCCAGTATTTTTATCTGGAGCAGCTGCAAAAAAAGGTGCCAAGGCCGGATTACATTATCCATCTGGGGGATGTGGCAAGGGACCAGGATTATATATCGGCATTGTTTGGCTGCGCGGTTGACATGGTGGCGGGGAACAATGATTATTTTACGGATCTGCCGGCGGAATTTACGTTCCGGGAAGGAAAGCATGTGATTTGGGCCACGCATGGGCACGGTTATAGCGTCTATCATGGCACGGACCGGCTTGTGAAGCGCGCGAAGGCGCTGGGGGCGGACACGGTCATGTTCGGGCATACCCACTGCCCGTGTGTGGATTTAAAAGAGGGGATATGCCTTGTCAATCCGGGGAGCATTTCGCTGCCGCGCCAGGAGAGCAGGAAGCCCACCTATATCCTGATGCGGGTGGGGGAGGACGGCGAGGTTGATTACAGGGTCTATGAGGTTTCCTAAGGGCATGTGGAGTGAGGCGGACATATGCGCAATCGATGTAGGAGGCAGATATGCAGGAAGAAATGAATGAGATGATACAGGAGAGTGACAGGGAAAGCTACCGCGTGATTGCCGGTCTTGTGACGGATATTTTATTTGAATATGATTTTGCGACAGGACAGATGAAAAACCGCGTCTGCCGTGATGGGGATTTCGGCATGGAGCGCATAATTGAAAACCCGCGCGTAAATTTAAAATCAAAGATTTACCCGGGTGATTACGGGATGTTCGACCAGTTCATGGAGGATATTTCAAGCGGGAAGGAGCGCGTTTATGCCGAACTGCGCATGTTGCGTGTTTCCGGGGAATATTACTGGACGGCTTTTGAGGGGAAGACAGTATTCGGGGAGGATAAAAAACCGGTCCGCGTAGTGGGCAGGATCAAGGTGCTTGGGGAACAGGAAACAAAAGACGGCAGGGAGTACAACCGTGAGCGGAGGGATCCCCTGACCAAGGTGCTAAACCGCGCGAGCTGCGAGGAAATCCTAAAAACGTATTTCCGCTCGAAACCGGAGGGGGAAGCGGCACTCATGCTTATAGATATCGATGCGTTTTACCGTGTGAACCAGAAGATGGGGCATGTGTTCGGGGATGAGGTCCTGATTGAGGTCGCGAATGCCATCGGGCGCTGCTTAAACCAGACGGATGAACTTGGGAGGGTCGGCGGGGATACCTTCCTTGTCTGTATGAAGGAGCATGGGGGCAGGGGGGAAGTGGTGGAACGCCTTGGGCAGATCGTGCAGGCGGTTGCCGGGATCTACATCGGGGAACAGGCGGACTATAAGCTTTCTGCCAGCATCGGTGTGGCGCTGTACCCTGAGGATGGCACGAGCTATACAAAGTTATTCACCCGTGCGACCGAGGCCATCACATGGGGAAAGCTGAATGCGGCCGGTACCTATACCTTCTGGGACGTGGCAAAAAAGGAGGAATACCAGAGACTGCGGGGGACTCCGGCAACCGCGAGGGAATATGATACGTTTGACAATATCCGGATGGAGAACCATGACCCGTTTGCCTACGAATTGATGGAACTTTCCTTCCGGTTGATTGAGGACCGGCTTGACGCGGACAGTGTGATCAACCTGATGCTGCACCGTGTGGCGGATGAATATGACCTTTCCGGCATTATCATCCGTGAGATAACAGGTTACCCATATACGATGCGGGAGAGCTATGAGTACCTGCGCAAAGATTACAGGGAACCAAGGGTTGGGGAGGTCATAACATACAAAAAAGAGCGCTGGGACCGGTTCCGGGGGGCATATAAGGATGGCTATTCCCTGTTTTGTGGGGCGGATCTCCCGGAAGGGATGTGCAGCGAATGGTTTAACGAGATGGGTTCCGTCTACACCCTGCTCCAGATCCCATTGTTTTGCAAACAGGAATTTATCGGATGCATTGATTTCTGTAATGCTTATGAAAAGCGGGAATGGGATTCCGGTGAGATCCATACTTTAAAAATGTTTGGCCGCATCCTGACGGATTTTTTGTTTGGCATGCGTGACCTTGAGCAGACAACGGAGCGGGTCGAACTGCTTAAGGAACGGGACTCCCTGACAGGCTTGTACCAGTACAATGTTTTTTTGGAAAAACTCCAGCTTTTGATTGATTCTGCGAAGCCGGGTGAGTTATGCATCGTATCGTCCGATATCAGACATTTCAAATACATCAATGAAAATTACGGGATCAGTGTCGGCGACCAGCTGTTGCGTTCCTTTGCGGAGGAGCTTGGGGTGTCAAACGGGATGATGCTGCTTGCGACAAGGATATATTCGGATAATGTGGTCGCGGTGACGCATGTGCCGCAAGGGATGAGCGCAGAGAAGATCGGTAAAATCATTGTTGCTTTTAATGAAGAATTTTCTGCCAAGGCACGGAAACAATATTTAAACGGGAAACTAAATATCAATTCCGGCTATTATATCATAAAGGGGAACGAAAAGGCGGAAACCGTAGTATCCAATGCCAATATGGCCAGAAAGAAGGCGAAGGAGCCGGGTTATGCCGGGATGGCGATCATGTTCGAGGAGAGCATGATCGAGAAGGTACGAAGGGAAGGGCAGCTGATTGACGCACTGCCGGACGCGATCAAAAACCGGGAGCTTAAGGTATACCTGCAGCCAAAGGTTAGCTGTGTCACGGGGGAGATCATCGGTGCGGAGGCACTGGTGCGCTGGCAGAAGCCCGACGGAACGTTTTATTACCCGGACGACTTCATCCCGGTGTTCGAGCGCAACGGCAATATCATCGAGCTGGATTATTATGTATACCGCGAAGTATTCGCATGGCTGCGCAGGCGGCTGGATGCCGGTGGTACGGCGGTTCCGGTCTCGATGAATGTCTCCCGTTTCCATCTGCGCGATGACAGGCTGCTTTCCTATATCAAGCAGCTGATGGCAGAATATCAGGTCCCGGCGAAATATCTGGAATTTGAGCTGACGGAAAACCTTTACATAGAAAATACGGATCATGTGATCCCGATGATCATTGAGCTGCGCGCGATGGGGATCAAGGTTTCAATGGATGATTTCGGGTCGGGTTATTCCTCCTTGAATGTGCTGAATGACCTGCCGATTGATGTAATCAAACTTGACAAGGTATTCATGAAAAAGTCCGAGCTGCGCGACGGGGATAAAACAATTATTTCCTGCGTGGTGGAGATGGCAAAGAAGCTGCATATCACCGTGCTGTGCGAGGGTGTGGAGAATGCCGACCAGGACCAATTTTTGCGCGGGATTGGGTGCGATATCATTCAGGGGTATTATTATGGCAGACCGATGCCGGTTGGCGATTTTGAGCAGCTTCTTGCGCAGGGATGTGAGGGCTGACGGGAAGTTCGGGCAGTTTTTTCGGTGCAGGGGATGTGTGCGCCGGGAGCGGAAAGACAATTTGAAAAAAGATTGATAAAAATTTGACAAGCGGCAAAAAAAATGGTATGCTATGATCATAGCTCTTTATGCGATTACATGCGATAACGCATAGATGAAAAGGAGGACAAAAAAATGTCAAAAAAGGTTGTTTTAGCAGGTGCGTGCCGTACCGCGATCGGTACGATGGGCGGGTCCCTTTCCACGACACCGGCGGCGGAACTCGGCGCGATCGTGATCAAGGAGGCGCTAAACCGTGCGGGCGTTGCGCCGGAGCAGGTGGATCAGGTGTACATGGGCTGCGTCATCCAGGCGGGGCTTGGCCAGAATGTGGCGCGCCAGGCATCCATCAAGGCGGGCCTTCCAATCGAGGTTCCGGCGGTGACGATGAATGTTGTGTGCGGTTCGGGGCTTAACTGCGTCAACCAGGCGGCGCAGATGATCATGGCGGGGGATGCCGACATCGTGGTAGCCGGCGGTATGGAGAATATGTCGATGGCTCCTTACGCAGTGCCGCAGGCACGTTTTGGTTACCGCATGAACAACGGCACCCTGGTGGATACGATGATCAAGGATGCGCTCTGGGATGCGTTCAATGATTACCACATGATCATGACGGCGGACAATATCTGCCGCGAGTGGGGTTTAACGCGCGAGGAGCTTGACGAGTTCGCCCTTAAGAGCCAGAAGAAGACGGAGGCGGCACAAAAGTCCGGTGCATTCGACAAAGAGATCGTGCCGGTGATGGTGAAGAAAAAGAAGGAAACGATTGAGTTCAAAGTGGACGAGGGACCGCGTCCGGGTTCCACGATGGAGGGTCTTGCGAAACTGCGCCCGATCAACCCGGACGGTTTTGTGACCGCGGGGAATGCATCCGGCATTAACGACGGAGCGGCTGCGATCGTTGTGATGAGCGAGGAGAAGGCGAAGGAGCTTGGCGTTAAGCCGATGGCAACCTTCGTTGCCGGTGCACTTGCCGGTGTACGCCCGGAGGTAATGGGGATCGGCCCGGTTGCCGCAACGAAAAAAGTTCTTGCAAAGACCGGCATGAAGATTGAGGATTTCGACATCATCGAGGCGAACGAGGCGTTTGCGGCGCAGTCCGTTGCGGTCGGCAGGGATCTTGGCATCGATGTGGATAAGCAGTTAAACCCAAACGGCGGCGCAATTGCGCTCGGCCATCCGGTAGGCGCTTCCGGCTGCCGTATCCTTGTCACGCTTCTTTACGAGATGCAGGCAAAGGGTGCGAAGACGGGTCTTGCAACGCTCTGCATCGGCGGCGGCATGGGCTGCTCGACGATTGTGAAGATGGAAGACTAAGCTTTGGGAATGCGCAGGGCGGAGGGGTTCGGGAACGGATCCTTTCCCCGCGCGCTTTTTAAGGATTGTCCGTGCAGGGGGCTTAGCGCTTCCCGGCAGATAATGTGTGTATATGCCTGACAGGCACGTACAGAAAGAGGTTTGCGATGGAATATATTAAATATGAGGTGGAGGGCGCGGTGGCGACGGTCACGATTGACCGCCAGAAGGCGCTTAACGCGTTAAACAGCCAGGTGCTGGACGAACTTTCCGCAACGCTTGATGCGGTTGACCTGAACGTGGTGCGCGTGATGATTTTAACGGGCGCGGGCGAGAAATCGTTTGTCGCAGGTGCGGACATTGGCGAGATGAGCACGCTGACGAAGGCGGAGGGCGAGGCGTTCGGCAAGAAGGGCAATGATGTGTTCCGCAGGCTTGAGACATTCCCGGTCCCTGTGATTGCAGCGGTGAACGGCTTTGCGCTCGGCGGCGGCTGCGAGATCGCGATGAGCTGCGATATCCGCATCTGCTCGGAGAACGCGGTGTTCGGGCAGCCGGAGGTCGGGCTTGGCATCACGCCGGGCTTTGGCGGCACGCAGAGGCTTGCGCGCATCGTAAGTGTCGGCAAGGCAAAAGAAATGATTTATAGCGCGCGCAACATCAAGGCGGACGAGGCATACCGCATCGGCCTGGTGAACAATGTATATCCGCAGGAAGAACTGCTCCCGGCGGCAAAGAAGCTTGCGGGGATTATCGCGGCAAACGCGCCGATCGCGGTGAGAAACTGCAAGAAGGCAATCAACGACGGCCTGCAGGTGGATATGGACGCGGCGATTGTAATTGAGGAGAAGCTCTTTGGCGACTGCTTTGAGACGGAAGACCAGAAAGCCGGTATGGCAAATTTCCTTGAGAAAGACAAGGAGAAGAAGCTGAAAGTCGTTCCGTTTAAAAATTGTTAGGAACTTAAACCCAGTATGAGCCCGGACAACGCCCGGAAGAAGATTTCTGGGAGCCGTGCGGACAGAAATCTTCTTCCTAGGTGAATGGGTGCTGGGAGGGCACATACTGAACTCAAAATAGGAGGATTAAAAAAATGAAAGTTGGTATTATCGGTGCCGGCACGATGGGAGCCGGGATTGCGCAGGCATTTGCGATGACGGACGGATATGAAGTATGCTTATGCGATATCAAGCAGGAATTCGCGGACGGCGGCAAGGGCAGGATCTTAAAGAACCTGAAATTCCTCGTCGGCAAGGAAAAGATCACGCAGGAGAAGGCGGATGCCATCGCGGCGAAGATCGTGACAGGCCTTAAGGACATCTGCACGGACTGCGACCTTGTGATCGAGGTAGCCCCGGAAAACATGCAGATCAAGAAAACAACGTTCAAGGAACTGCAGGATATCGTAAAGCCGGACTGCATCTTTGCGACCAATACATCATCCCTCTCCATCACAGAGATCGGTGCAGGCCTTGACCGCCCGATGATCGGCATGCATTTCTTTAACCCGGCGGACCGCATGAAGCTTGTTGAAGTCATTGCGGGCGAGAACACCCCGGCGGAGCTTGTGGACAAAATCAAGTCCATCGCTACGGAGATCGGGAAAACCCCGGTTGAGGTAAAAGAGGCTCCGGGCTTTGTCGTAAACCGTATCCTGATCCCGATGATCAACGAAGCCATCGGCATCTACGCGGACGGCATCGCGAGCGTTGCGGATATCGACGAGGCGATGAAGCTTGGCGCT
>CAYMGZ010000107.1:0-1998 GCA_964390095.1 uncultured Lachnospiraceae bacterium
ATATAGGGATGTGGTTTACCTGCATTATTTTGAGGATTATACAGCTCCGCAGATCAGTAATATTTTGGGGAAAAATGTAAATACCATTTATACGCTCCTGACGCGTTCCAAGCAAATATTACGGGAGAAACTGGGGGGTGGCGAGTATGGATGAAAAGTCGAAGCTGAAAGAAATTTTTGGCCAGATACGGGCGGAAGAGGAATTAAAAAAGAACACGAAGGATTTTATCGAAAAAAAGACGCGGGGATATACGGTGGCGGGGGATGCCCGGCGCAGGTACGGTATGTTTGCCGCCGCGTGTTTCTGTTTCTTTTTTGTGGTGCTTGGGGGACATTGGTTTTATTTTACCCCGACAACCAGAATCAGCATAGATATTAATCCGTCCATCGAATTGGATATCAACCGTTTTGGAAGGGTGGTTTCGGTCAACGGGTATAACGATGACGGGCGCGAATTGCTGGATGCATTGGATATAAAGTTCCTCCGTTATGAGGATGCAATAGAACGGATCCTGGAAAATGAGAGGATCAAAGTCCTTTTGGCAGGGGATGAGGTCATGGTAATCACGGTTACGGGGGATGACGGGACGCAGTCCGGGGAGATATTTTCCGGGATTGAGGCATGCACGGCACAGAGGAGGAATATGTATTGTTATTTTGCTTCTGAAAAGGAAGTGGGGGGAGCGCATGAAGCGGGGCTTTCCTATGGAAAATACAGGGCATTTCTGGAGCTTTTGGAGCTTGACCCGGATATTACGGTGGAGGATGTGCAGGGTATGACCATGCGGGAAATCCGGGATTTGGCAGAGAATCTGTCATCCGGCGGCACGGACCATACACCGCCGGACCATAACAGGGGGCATGGGCAGCACGGTTACGGGGGCGGCTATGGAGGGGGCAGAGGAAAGGAAAGAAGGGAGGAATGATGGTATTTATTCCGTGTCCGTCATCACCTCCCGGATGGACATTTGCTTTATTTTCCGCGCATAAACGGATAGGATCCATTCGTACAGGACCACAAAGGAAACCAATGTGGCGAGGAATGCCGGCATGCTAAAATGGAATGCCGGCACGTTTTCAATGTCCGCAAAAACGATGTTGACCGCGGATTTGAGCAGGGCATACTGGTAGATGGTGCCCAGCAAAAAACCGATGCCGGCAGGCAGGCGGTAACATCCAAGGATGCTGTGGCTGCACTCTTTATCCGGATAACCGAATGCCCGCATCAGGGCGAGCGTTTTCCAGTTGGCTTTCACGGTGGATGAGGTGGCGATAAAGAGTGTGACAAAGGACAAAACGACCCCGATCAGAAAAATCATCAGCGCCATCATCCGGCTGGCCAATTTGTCCATGCCAAAAGACATCTGCATCATGGAACCGTAGCAAAACGACGCGAAACCGATAAAAAACACAAGGGATTTTTTCTGGCGCAGGGTGGCTTTTTTTAATTCCTGCAAAAAGGGCAGGTCCGCTCCCGGTTTTGTGGGCGGGATTTTAATTTTGTCGGGAACTTTGCCCTTCAACAAAGAAAGAACCGGTGTTTTTAGCCGGAAATACCCATACAGCACGGACAGCAGGCAAAAGGCGAGGGTTGGCAGGAGGACGAGGAAAAAGAGCAGGGCGGGGTGGAAACGGACGCGGATTTGTGGCAGGATTTTGTCCGCGTTCTGTGTCCGGTAAAATCGCGGCATAATTATATGTGCCAATATGTAACCGGTTCCGGTGCCAACAAAGATGTTTAGCCCGAAGACCGAAAAACCCCTTGCAATTTTAAGGTTCGGATATCCCATTGCTTTTAAGATCCCAAGCATTTTCCTGTGGGTGTCCACATAATGTCCGATATAAAAACAGAGCATGATGGCGGAGGTGAGCAGCAGGCAGCCCCCGGAGAGGATGGAGACCATTTTCCCGGTCATGACCTGCGCGTCGTAAAACTTCTTTACATCGGCCTGCGAAATCTGTGTTTCGATGCTTTTTAAATCAGTGTTAAAATTTAAA
>CAYMGZ010000107.1:2008-2626 GCA_964390095.1 uncultured Lachnospiraceae bacterium
AAGAGGGTGCACACGAAAACCGCGCAGAAGGAAATGACTATAATGCCAAAGGATTTGATATTTTGTTTTCCCGTCATGTTTTTTCACCATCCGATCTCGTATGCTGTTTTCTGGGTCTCATTCTGAAGGGTCTGTACGATTTTTCCGCTGTTCATGCGGATCACGGTCTTTGCCATATCCGCGATATTGGCATTGTGTGTTACCATGATCACGGTAAAATTTAATTCTTTTTGCAGTTTCGAAATATAATCAAGCACCTGCCGGCCGGTTGTCTCATCGAGTGCCCCGGTTGGTTCGTCAAGGAATAAAACCTCCGGTTTTTTGGCGAGCGCCCTTGCAACGGCGACGCGCTGCTGTTCCCCGCCGGAAAGCTCGTGCGGGTATTTTTGGCGCTTTTCGGATAGCCCCACCGCATCGATGGTTTTTATGTAATCATGGTTTTTGGCAAGGTCAGCCCCCATTTTTACATTTTTTTCTACGTTTAAGTGGGGGAGGAGGTAATATTGTTGGAAGATAAAGGCGGTTTTTTCCTTGCGGAATTTTGTCCGTTCGTCGTCGGTCAGCGCGGCAATGTCCGTTCCTCCATATAGGATTTTTCCGTCATCCGGATATTCCAGC
>CAYMGZ010000107.1:2636-8425 GCA_964390095.1 uncultured Lachnospiraceae bacterium
GACATTTAAAAGCGTGGACTTTCCGGAGCCGGATGCGCCGAGGAGCACAAGGAAGTCGCCGTCGTTTATGGCAAGCGAGATTCCTTTGAGCACCTTCGTGCGGTTATCCGGCGGACCGTAGGATTTGTGGATGTCGATGATTTCTATCATGGTGTGTCCTTTCTTTGATTTATGATTTCCTAATTTTTTTGTTATTACGTTTTTTGATGCCGGCATGAAAAGGGTTACTTCTGTTTTTCTTTTATGTTTTTGAGCAGGCATAGGAATATTTCCGTCATCCGCTCCCGGATTTCTTCATCGCCAAAAGTACAGGTTCCGGTAGCGCACAGTGTGGCAATCCCGTGGGTATATACAAAGAGATGTTGGTAAAGGCGGTTAGCCTCCTCTTTTGTCAGATGGTAGGGTTCCTGTACCGAGCGCAGGATTTCGGCGTAGTTTTCGTCTATGGCAGGCAGGATATGTGCGATATCGGTCGGGGTTTCCGATTCCGCCATAAACAGGATACGGAAAAACCGCGGTTCGTTCCGGGCAAACTTAATATATGCAGTGCCAACGCCCTGGAAGGCAAGTTGCTGCGAAAGCCCTTCCGTGATATATTCGCGGTAGAGCGAGCGGATGGCGGAAATCAGGGCGGTGTTTACCTCTTCCATATTGGTAAAGACGGTAAAGACCGGGCAGGCTGAACTGCCAAGCCGTCTGCCGATTTCCCTTGAAGTCACGGCTTCCATCCCATGTTCGCGGACAATCTGCATGGCGGCTTCCATAATTTCTTCCCGTGTGAATTTTGCTTTTGGCGGCATGTTGGGTCCTCCTGTCTATTTATAACAAGCGTTCTAAATCATCTGCTATATTATAGACAACAGGAAATGTTTTGTCAAGTCTGATTTTGATTTTTTGTCAGTATGAAAGGGAATCTGGGTAACAGTTCAGCTTTCTCATCCCGCAGGAAAGCCGGAGGCGCGTGGCGGTGTTCGCACTTTTTTTTCCGTGATAAATCCCCCTGTATTTGGTAATCTATATTTGCAAGGACACATAAAGCGGGCCATTGGAGCGTGTGGCAGCAGGAGGGAAGGCATGGGCGGCCGGAACGTTTGGCAGTTTACAGCCTGCAATGTGGGCAGATCATGAAAAACAGGGGGAACCGAGATGGAATTTTCAAAATTTGAGCAGGCATTACAGAAGAATTTTGCACGGATGACAAAGGACGCGTCGCATTTGTTTGAAGTGGCGGTGGATCAGGATGAGTTTTGGAACCTTTACCTTGATAGTTTCCCGGAAGGGACGAATGAAATCTACCGGGAATGCAGGAAGTATGATTGCAGCTGCTGCAGGCATTTTATTAAAAAGATCGGGAATTGCGTCACAATCAAAAATAATAAAATACATACCATCTGGGATTTTGCAGCCGGCGATACGGCATTCCAGCCGGTGGCGGATGCGTTATCGGAATATTTAAAGAAACGTGCCGTGGCGGATGTTTATGTCAGCCGGGAAAAAACGGTTGGCACGGAGAAAAATTTCGGGCAGCGCGCGGACGGGAGTGTGGAAACTTACGAGCATTTTTACCTTGAACTGCCGGACCGGTTCGTTTCGGACAAAAGGCGCACGGCGGCGGATATCAGGGGGGAATTGCGGGATACGAAAAATGTATTTGCGCGGTCGCTTGAAGAAATCACGCAGGAAAGTGTTATGGCGGTCCTGGAGTTGATTGCACAGAATTCCCTTTACCGGGGGGAGGAATGGAAAGCCGCCCTGACCCGGTTCTTAAAATACCAGAAAGATTACAGGAAGCTTACGGATGAAAAAGAGAGGGAGAATTTTTTGTGGGAAAAATCCGTCACGGCGGGTGCCACGGTCGGGAGGATCCGCAACCACAGCATGGGTACATTGCTCCTTGACCTGAGCGGGGGCATGGATTTGGATGAGGCGGTGAAAAAATATGAGCAGATTGTCGCGCCTGCCAATTATAAGCGCCCGAAGGCAGTCTTTACCCAAAAGATGCTTGCCGACGCGAAGAAAAAAGTTGAGGAATTGGGGTATATGCCATCCCTCGCGCGCCGTTTTGCGACGTTTGACGATATTTCCATCAACAATATCCTTTTTTCCAACCGTGATGCGAAGAAGCGGATCCCGGATGTGGGCGATGTGTTTGCTGCCATGGAGAAGGAGATTGCGGTTGATGTGAAGAAATTTTCCAGGGTGGAGGAGATTGGCGCGGAGAATTTTGTGAAAAATGTTTTGCCGACGGTGCAGGAAATGGAGATTTTCTTTGAGAACCGGCACCATGCCAATCTGGTGTCGCTGATTGCCCCAAAAGATGCGGACGCGCCGGGCATGTTTAAATGGAAGAATGGTTTTTCATGGGCGTATTCGGGGAATATCGCGGACAGCGACATCAAGCGGAATGTAAAATCCGCCGGCGGTGCGGTGGACGGTGTTTTGCGTTTTTCCATCCAGTGGAACGATATGGGGGAATGGGACCGCAATGACCTTGACGCGCACTGCAAGGAGCCTAGCGGCGAGGAGATCATGTTCAACCATAAAATAAGCCGCACCAAAGGCGAACTTGACGTGGATATCATTAACCCGGTGCAGAACCAAGCGGCGGTGGAAAATATCACCTGGGCGGGCAAGGGGACGATGGAGAAAGGGAAATATTTGTTTTTTGTCCACCAGTATACGAACCGTGGCGGCAAGAATGGGTTCCGCGCGGAGCTGGAGTTTGATGGGAATATTTACCAGTTCGATTACGCGAAGGAATTGCGGCAGAATGAGGATGTGATGGTTGCGGAAGTGACCTTTGACGGGGAGAATTTTACGATGAAAGGGCTGCTGCCATCAAATGTTTCCGTGCGGGAATTGTGGGGGGTGAAAACGAACCGGTTCGTGCCGGTAACGGCGGTGATGTATTCCCCGAATTACTGGGATGAACAAGATGGGACCGGAAACCGGCATTATTTCTTTATGCTGAAAGATTGCGTGAACGACGAGAAGCCGAATGGGATGTTCAATGAGTATCTGGTCGAGGAGTTGATGGAGCATAAGCGGGTTTTTGAGGCGCTTGGTTCCAGGATGCATGTGGAGGATGCATCTGACCAGCTTTCCGGGCTTGGGTTTTCGGCGACAAGGCGGAATGATGTGCTCGTGAAGGTGAAAGGGGCAAGCGAGCGGGTGGTGCGTGTGAAATTTTAAAAGGGTATGGAATGGGTGGGAATTCCCTTTATGGGGGCTGGAAGGATAGTTTTTAGGTGTAACATACTGATTTTGGAATGGGAAAATTAAATTTTGCTGGAGGTTATAAAATGGAGAACGGGGAAATGTTTATCAAGGCAAGCCGGGGGAAGATGCGCTTCCCGTACAAGGGACAGGCGACGGTCGAGGATCTGTGGGACCTGCCGGTTGTGGAGCTTGACAAGATTTATAAGCTGTTAAATGCACAGGCGAAGCGGGCACATGAGGACAGCCTTTTGGAGACGAAGCCGGAGGAGGATGAGAAATTAGCGGTAAGGATCGGGATTGTAAAGTATATCGTTTCGGTGAAGTTGGAGGAGAAGAAAGCGGCGGAGCTTGCAAAGGAGCGCAGGGAGCAGAAGCAGAAGATCATGGAGATCCTTGCCGGCAAGCGGAATGAGGCGCTGAAGGAGAAGTCCGTGGAGGAGTTGGAGCGGATGTTAAAGGAGCTGGAATAAGGGAGACATTTCCGGGGTCAATTCGTGCATTTTTGGTATTGCAGGCTTTCATAAAAACCATTGCAGACGGATGGATTTTGAGCTATACTATACAGAAGAAAGATCCATAAAAAACTCTGCAGGGAGGTAGGAAGCATGGATGCGGGGCCAAAAAAGACAGTAGGGCAGGAAATGTCAGAGCAATTGGAAAAGGAATCCCCAAAAAAACAGGGGGATTTTGTAAATATTGTTTTGCTTGGGCAGGCAGGATGGGATAAGAAGGCGTTGGGGAAGGAACTAAAGGAGCACTGGAAGCTTGAGGTAAAGCCTGAGGCAATGAAGGCGGCGGGTTCGGAAAAAGAGGAGGATTCCTTCGCTTTTTGCTGGCAGGGGGCGGTGGTGAGTGTAAAATTTATCCCGGCCTCTGCCCCGCAGGATGCGATGGAGCGCGCCGCGAGGAAGAACTATACATGGCGCAATGCCGTTCCTTCGGTGAAACGGCATTGTGCACAGTTGTCCGTGAGGGTAAACCTTAGCGGGATGTCCGCGGTGGAAGGCGGCATCCTGCTGGTCAAGGTGGTGGCGGCATGTTGTGAACAGCAAGGTGCCATCGGGGTTTATGCGAACGGGACGGTTTACCAGAAAGAGCAGTACCAGCATTTTTCCGGGATGGCGCGGGCGGGCGTGTTCCCTGTCCAGAATCTGATATGGATGGGGCATTATAACGGGAAAAAAGGGCTGTGCGGCTATACGTTCGGGTTGCGTCAGTTTGGCTATAACGAGATTGAGATCCTTAACAGCAGTGCCAGCGAGCAGGAACTGGATGATTTTTTGCTGCGGCTGACCAACCATATCATTTACCATGATGTTGTGTTAAGGCACGGGGAGATTATTGGTTTTCAGGCAGGGCATAGGCTTGCGGTCACAAGGAGCAGGGGGGTAGCCGTGCCGGGGGAGTCCATAAAAGTGGAATTCCCACCTGCCAAAACGCAAAAGCCTGGTTCGGTAGGTTATGTCGGGGAGATCTGAGGGGAAAGTTTGCATGAAATGGGAAAAATTGGATGAAATGAGGACGGTCGGATGGACAAAAAATATTTAGGGCTTCTGGCGAAAGAATATCCCAATATCGAGAGTGCGGCAAGCGAGATGGTGAACCTCTCGGCAATCCGGAGCCTGCCAAAGGGAACGGAATATTTTTTCAGTGACCTGCATGGGGAATATGAGGCTTTTTTGTATATGGTCAAAAGTGCTTCCGGGATCATCCGGCGAAAGATTGACTTAACGCTTGGCAAGACCGTGGCAAGCGCGGAGCGCGAGGCGCTTGCGAACCTGATTTATGACCCGGAAAAAGAGATCAAGCGCCTGCGGCAGGAGGAAAAGGTCACGGATGAGTGGAAGCGGCTGACGATATACCGGCTGATCCTTGTCTGCGAAGTGATTTCAGCAAAATATACGCGCTCGCGCGTCCGCAAGAAAATCCCAAAGGAGCTTGTTTATATTGTGGATGAGCTTCTAAATGTCACGGACGACGTGAATAAAGATTATTATTTTGAAAAAATTATCAATACAATTATTGAGACGGACATCGCGGAAAGCTTCGTGGTTTCGCTTTGCCGCCTGATCCATTCGCTTGCGATTGATAAATTACATATCATCGGCGATATTTTTGACCGCGGCCCGCGCCCGGATATCATCATGGATGAATTGCTTTTGATGCACGATGTGGATATCCAGTGGGGTAACCATGATATTTCCTGGATCGGGGCGGCATCCGGGAATGCCGCGTTGGTGGCGAACGTCATCCGGATTTCCGTGAAATATAATAATTTTGACCTGCTCGAGGATGGGTATGGGCTGAACCTGCGGGCATTGGCGGTTTTTGCAAACGAGGTTTACAAGGAGGATGAATGCCGGCTGTATTATCCTCAGATGTATGATGACAATATCTATGATCCCATCGATGTGCGGTTGGCGGCGAAGATCCACAAGGCAATCGCGGTGATCCAGCTAAAGCTTGAGACGCAGTTGATCCGGCGGCATCCGGAATGGGGGATGCAGGGGCGGGATCTGTTTGGCAGGGTGGATTTTGCTTCCGGCACGGTGACGGAAAACGGAAAAACA
>CAYMGZ010000108.1:0-2800 GCA_964390095.1 uncultured Lachnospiraceae bacterium
ATTTTTGATTTCATTTTTCCAACACCGCGCCGTCCACCAACTTCGAAGGTCCTTTACGCCATTTGGAAGCTTTTCCGTCAAAAACCAGGGTATCCCCGACAATATCAAAATAATAAGTATACCATCCGTCCTTCGTCCTTATCACCACCCTTTCCCCTTCCACCTCATATGTGCCGATCCCCATATAACTGTCAAGCATCGAAAGGTAAACGCATGCATCCCCGTTGTCATACATGGAAACATGTGTCCCTTGGTACCAATAATCCCCGATGCAGGTATAATTCCCGATTCCTTCATCCGGGTACGGGAACGCTGTTTCTTCCCCCGCAGTCTTTTCCCTTGGCACAGTTTCCTGATGCTCCCGGACAAACTCCCGCACATCACCCGTCCGGATGTCAAACAGGTCTTCCCACCCCCATGCATCCCGGCTCCGGAGGTAAATGCGCAACGCCCCCGGCTCACTCCTCCATCCCCTCGCCCCGGTCAGCCACAGGGAAAAATTCCCGTCGATCTCATAGACCCGCATCCCCTCCACGCCCGTCCCAAAATAGGAATAATGGTCAAAATCCTCTTCTTTCAGTGCACTGCCCTTTTCGGCAAGGCAAACCACATCTTTTAATGTCAGGCGTGGCTGCGAAAACTTTTCTTCCTCCACTCGGATCCATCGCTGATACATCCATCCGTTTTTTCCATTTTCTCCCATTCTAGGGCTTGCCGCCGCCCTGCCTCCCGCATCCGCCAAACCGCATCTTTGGTACACATAAATCCCATCCTCATCAAATCTATTCACATAATACTCACACCCTGCCAAACCTGTCCCATTCGCCTGCTCCTCGGTCAAAATACCCGCCAGATCATAGTCAAACGGCAGCGTGGCCTGCGGTTCATACGGGTTAATATATACTTTATCCCCCACCCGCAGCACCGCCCGTCCGGACGCGTTCCCCGCCCGGCTCACAAAAAATATGGCAGTCACAGCCCCGGCACATAGAAACGATACCAAAACCGGCAGCAAAACCCTTTTAACAAAAGATGATTTTTTCACGATTCTCCCCCTCATTTCTTCCTTCCCCATTGTTCCGCCTTACTTTAGCAAGCTTACCATCTCCAAATGGCGTTCCCCGTCCTCCCCGGTCACAAGCCACAAAGTCCCCGTAACCGCACCTTCCGGATTCCCTGTATCCGGGTAAACCGTGCGCCGGACAAGCAGCTTCCCATCTTCCATCTTTAAAACATAATCATACACCCCCCGCTCCCAGAGCATGTAGGACTCCCCGTTCGCATAATCATACACAACAATATGCTCATCAACAATCCCGGAGCCATAGCTTACGGTCGCGCAAAATTCCGGCAGGCCATCCCCGTTTAAATCCGTCAGGTACATATTCCAGACCGGCATCCCGGCAATCAGCCCCGTTCTCCCCTCCTTCGTCACGGCTTCCATGCCTGCGGCGGTTGCCACAAATGTCACGCCGGAAAATTCCGGCAGTTCCACCTCCCAACTGCCACCCCAGAAATCCTCCGGCAAGGTATCCGTATCAGCCCAAAAATCAAACCAGCACCCCCCGCCACCCACGGTATTCCGCTCCGCCAGCCATTTCGCATCCACGGCACCCGTATCCGGCCCGGCATCATACCAACACACAACCCCTTTCCCATTGTACACAACATTCCCCATCCCTGCCCCCTGTTTTGGGTCAGTCAGGAAACAGACCGCCATGACAATGCACATGATAACCGCCACGGCAACTGCCCAGAACATCGGCTTTTTATAATTCAACACATTCCTCACACGCGCCTTGACCCCGACTTCGCCGAATGCGAGCGGGCATGCATGCACCCCGAAACGCGGCGAACTTAAGCGGAGCAATGCCTGTGAATAATCCGCCCGCTCCTCCCGCCCGAACGCACGGATAACACGCTCATCGCAGGCCAGCTCAATATCTCGGCAAAACAGCAGATACGCCACCCAGCACAATGGGCAGAACCAGTACAGGCAAAGCAGCAGATAACCAAAAACCTTGCCCAGATGGTCGCGCCTTGCAATATGCATCTGCTCATGCAGGATGACATTTTTCATCAGCCCCTCCTCCATGCCAAATGGCAGATAAATGCGCGGGCGCACAAGACCAAAAACAAAAGGCGAGGACACCTGCTCGCTCTGGTAGATGTTCTCCCTCAGGCGCACAGCCGTCCTAAGACGGTAACGCAGGCGCAGGCAGCTGATCCCCGCGCCCGCTGCCATCAGGGCAATGCCCGCAAGCCAGATGACGGCCAAGACCGGGATCAGGACCTGCAGCGGGTTGGCGGAATCGCCCGGCTTTGGCGCAAACGTTTTCGTGACCAATGGGTTTACGATGGTATTCAACATCATAAGCCCGCTGTGGATGGCAGGTTCTTCCATCTGCATGATTTCCGGGGCAACCGTCTGTGCACTCGGAATGAGGCTTAGCACGCTCTTTACGGAAGTAAGCAGCACCAGGCGCAGCCCCACAAGCCCCCAGAAAACAGGGCGCAGCCATTTTGGCATTTTGGGGAACAGCCACCGGAACAAGATAATGGCAAGCACCAGCCACCCCGCGGAAATCCCCGTGTTGACAAATTTTAAAAATAAATCAGCCATCTTCCCCCTCCTCCCGGTAACGGTCAATCATTTTCTGCACCTCGTCAATCTCCGCCGCGGAAATCTTTTGGTGCTTTGTGAATGCCGCGATAAAAGCGGGGAGCGAACCCCCGAACCTTTTTTCCACCAGCTCGTCAATCTCCGCCGCCTGCACCTCATCCTTGGAAACAAGCGATA
>CAYMGZ010000108.1:2810-8408 GCA_964390095.1 uncultured Lachnospiraceae bacterium
ATTCTCATTTTTTAGGATTCCCCGCTCGGAAAGGCGTTTGATGACCGTGTAAGTCGTCGTCGGCTTCCAGTCCAGCTGTTCCTCGCATAACTTCACAAGCTCGCTGCTCTTGACGGGCTCGTGTTCCCATAAAATCAGGCAGAAGCGGTATTCGCTTTCATAAACTTTTGGCATCTCCATTTTTCCGGTTCCCCCTTTGTTCCACTGCCCCCTTCCGGGCATTTTACTCTAACGCATTAGATTCTATATATAGTCTAATGCATTAGAGTTAAAATGTCAAGAGGGGAGTTATGGAAAATGAATCCCCCATCAAAATTTCATTATAACGGGCGGCTGGGAATGAGGAAAAATATAAGCGGGCGCACCAAATGCGCCCGCTTACAAAATTTTTTTTACATCTCCACCTTCACCTTATCCAGATGCCAGATATCCTTCACATACTCCTCAATCGTGCGGTCGGAAGTGAACTTCCCGCTCTTTGCGACATTTAAGATCGCGGAGCGCGCCCAGCCTGCCTCGTTGCGGTACGCCTCCTCCACTTTCTTCTGTGCCTTGGCATATGCCCGGAAATCCTTGAGGATGAAATACTGGTCCGCCCTCTCGTAGCCGTTGCTCTCAAGAAGCGAATTGTAAAGCTCGCGGAACAGTTCCGGGTCCTGCGGGGAATAATAGCCGTTGATCAGCTGGGTCAATACATTGCGGATGTCAAGGTCGGTGTTGTAGATCTCCTTCGGGTTGTAGCCGCCGTTCTTCTCAAAGGCGATGACCTCATCGGAGGAAAGCCCGAAAATAAATGCATTCTCCTCGCCAACCTCCTCGACAATCTCCACATTCGCACCGTCCATCGTGCCGAGCGTGAGCGCACCGTTCAACATGAATTTCATGTTGCCCGTGCCGCTCGCTTCCTTGCTTGCCGTAGATATCTGTTCAGATACATCTGCCGCGGCAAAAATTAATTCTGCATTCGAGACACGGTAATTCTCGATGAAAACCACCTTGATCTTATTGTTGATGGACTTGTCGTTGTTGACAACGTCCGCCACACTGTTGATCAGCTTGATTACGGCCTTGGCACGGCGGTAGCCCGCGCTCGCCTTTGCGCCGAAGATGAACGTCCTCGGATAGAACTCCATATCCGGGTTCATCTTGAGCTCATTGTACAGATACATAATATGCAGGATGTTCAGAAGCTGCCTCTTGTACTCATGGAGCCTCTTCACCTGTACGTCGAAGATCGAACGGGGATCCACATCCACACCGTTATGTTCTAAGATATACTCCGCCAGACGCACTTTGTTCTGATACTTGATATTCATAAACTCCCTCTGGCATTTCTCACCGTCCGCATACACGGCGAGCTTATCGATATGCGGCAGGTCCGTGATCCAGTCGGAACCGATCTTATCCGTCACCCAATTTGCAAGCAGCGGGTTGCCGTGCAGCAGGAAACGCCTCTGCGTGATGCCGTTCGTCTTGTTGTTGAATTTCTCCGGCCACAGTTCATAAAAATCATGCAGCTGCTCGTTCTTTAAAATCTCGGTATGCAGCCTTGCCACGCCGTTGACCGAAAAACTTGCCACGATTGCAAGGTGTGCCATCTTGACCTGCCCGTCGTACACGATCGCCATCTTTTCGATCTTGCGGTAGTCGTTCGGATACTTCGCCTGGATCTGCAGGATGAAGCGGCGGTTGATCTCCTCGACAATCTGGTAAATGCGCGGGAGCAGGCGGGAGAAGAGTTCCAGCGGCCATTTTTCCAGCGCCTCGGACATGATCGTGTGGTTCGTGTACGCGCATGATTTTGTGGTCACCGCCCATGCTTCTTCCCATGTCAGGTAATAATCGTCCATCAGGATGCGCATCAGCTCCGCCACCGTGAGCGTCGGGTGCGTGTCGTTCATCTGGAAGCATACCTTCTCGTAAAGCTTCCTCACATCGTCATGCTTCTCCATATATTTCTCCACCGCGCGCTGGATGCTGGCCGAAACGAAGAAATACTGCTGCTTTAAGCGCAGCTCCTTGCCCGCGTAATGGTTGTCGTTCGGGTAGTGCACCTCGCAGATCGTCCTTGCCAGATTCTCCTGCTCCACCGCTTTCTGGTAATCGCCCTTGTCAAAGGAACTGAGGTTGAAGGTGTTGATAGCCTCCGCATCCCAGATGCGCAGCGAATTGACCACATTGTTGCCGTAACCGAGCACCGGGATGTCATACGGAACCGCCATGACAGATTGGTAATTTTCTTGAATAAACCGCTCCCTTCCGTTCTCATCGCGCATCATGCGCACATAGCCGCCGAATTTGACTTCCTTTGCGTACTCGGCGCGCTTCATCTCAAACGGGTTGCCGTTTTTAAGCCAGTTGTCCGGCACTTCCTTCTGGAAGCCGTTCTCGATCTTCTGCTCAAACATACCGTATTTATAACGGATACCGCAACCGTAAGCCGGATAACCAAGGGTGGAAAGAGAGTCGAGGAAGCATGCTGCAAGACGGCCAAGGCCTCCGTTGCCAAGCCCCGCATCCGGCTCTTCGTCCTCAATCGCATTCAAGTCAAGGCCAAGCTCACTAAGCGCCTCGCGGATTTGTTTGTCCGCGCCAAGGTTGATCACATTGTTGCCGAGGGCGCGCCCCATGAGGAATTCCATTGACAGGTAATATACGGTCTTTGCGTCCTGCTCCTCGTATTTTTTGTGTGTTGCGATCCACATGTCAACGATATAGTCCTTGATTGCGTAGGCTACCGCCTGAAAGATCTGCTGCCCTGTCGCCTCCTCGATATCCTTGCGGAATAAGGTGCGCAGGCTTGATTTTACTTCCTTTTTAAATTCTTCCTTGTTAATTTCCATTGGTTTGATCCTCCTATTATAAGTTCCGCAATAGCCCTCCCAGTACCCAATGACCTTGGTGGAAATTTCTGTCCGCTTTGCTCCCATAAATTCCCACCGGGCACTGTACGGGCTCTTGCTGTTTTTAAGTTCCTGATTTTTATTTTACTGTTTTTTTACCCCAAATGTAACATTTTTTCCGTTTAAGTTCCACTCCTTCGCAAATCCGTCGGTCTGCCCGTAGACAATCTCATCCGCCAGCACGACCCGCTTGAGCTCCGCCTCGTTGCGCTTCATGACGGCCTCGATCTCTGCATTTCCTTCCGCGTATACGCAGATATGGTCCATGACTTCAAACCCGGCATCCTTGCGCATGGTCTGGAGTTTGCTGATGATCTCGCGCACATTGCCCTCCTCAACCAGTTCATCCGTGAGGTTTGTGTCAAGGACAACCGCATAGCCGCCGTTCTCCTGTGTCACATAACCGCCCATCTGGCTGGTCTCGATCAGAAGGTCTTCCTTCGCGATTTCTTCCTCCACGCCGCCCACGTTAAGTTTTAATACTCCGGATCCGGCAAGCTGTGCCATCGCCGCCGCACCGTCAAGATCCGCAAGCACCTCTTTTAAGGCATTTAAGCGGCTGCCAAAACGCTTCCCGAGGGTTTTTAACTGCGGCTTGAAATTGTAGGCAATAAAGCGGTCAAGCTGGTGGGTAAACACGATCTCCTTTACGTTCAGCTCATCTGCGATGATTTCCGTATAAAAGTCCGACATCCCTTCATGTGCGCATCCGGCAGTATCCTTCCATTGCATATCCGCTTTGACATACATGCGGGCAAGCGGCTGCCTCTGCTTGCAGTTTGCGGTATTGCGGCACGCACGGCCGAGCACGACAATGTCCTGCACCGCCTCCATGTCCTTTTCAAGCTCCTTGCTCACCCATGCCTCGTTCACTTCCGGGAAATCACAAAGATGCACGCTCTCCGGGGCAGATTTGTCAATGCTGCACACCAGATTGCGATAAATGGCCTCCGTCATAAACGGGATCATCGGTGCCGCCGCTTTTGCCACCGTCACAAGCGCAGTGTAGAGCGTCATGTAGGCATTCACCTTATCCTGCTCCATGCCCTTTGCCCAGCGGCGCACATACCAGTTGCTTAACTCATCCACAAAATCCTGCAGCGCCCTCGCCGTCTCCGGGATCCGGTAATTCGCCAGGTTCTCATCCACCGCCTTCACGGTCGAAGAAAGCCTTGAGAGCAGCCATTGATCCATCACGGAAAGCTTCCCGAAATCCAATGTATATTTTGTCGCGTCAAAATTATCAATATTCGCGTACAGCACATAAAATGCGTAGGTATTCCAGAGCGTCCCCATAAATTTGCGCTGCCCCTCGACCACCGCTTTATCATGGAAACGGTTTGGCAGCCAAGGCGCGGAGTTGATATAAAAATACCAGCGGATCGCGTCCGCGCCGTATTTTTCCAAAGCCTCGAACGGATCGACCGCGTTGCCCTTGCTCTTGCTCATTTTCTGCCCGTTCTCGTCCTGCACATGTCCTAAAACGATTACGTTCTCGTAAGGCGCTTTGTTAAACAGAAGCGTGGAAATCGCCATCAGGGAGTGAAACCATCCGCGTGTCTGGTCCACCGCCTCGGAGATAAATTTGGCCGGGAACTGCTGCTCGAACAATTCCTTGTTCTCAAACGGGTAATGGTGCTGCGCGAACGGCATCGCGCCCGAGTCAAACCAGCAGTCGATCACCTCCGGCACACGTTTCATCACGCCGCCGCATTCCGGGCATTTTAACGTGATCTCGTCGATATACGGCCGGTGGAATTCGACGGTTTTCGCTTCCTCCATGCCGCTCATTTCATAGAGTTCCTGGCGGCTTCCGACACAGTGCTGATGCCCGCAGGAACATTCCCAGATATTTAAAGGCGTGCCCCAGTAGCGGTTGCGCGAGATTGCCCAGTCCTGGATGTTCTCCAGCCAGTTGCCGAAACGCCCCTTGCCGATGGACTCCGGAATCCAGTTGACGGTGTCGTTGTTGCGCATAAGGTCGTCGCGCACTGCGGTCTCGCGGATATACCAGGATTCCCTTGCGTAATAAATCAGCGGCGTGTCGCAGCGCCAGCAGTGCGGGTAGCTGTGCTCAAATTTCGGCGCGTCAAAGAGCCTGCCATCCTTCTCCATATCCTTTAAGATCAGCGGGTCGGCTTTCTTCACGAACATGCCCGCGTAATCCGTTTCCGCCGTCATCTCACCCTTGCCGTTGACAAGCTGTACAAACGGGAGGTCATAGTTCCTGCCAACCTTTGCGTCGTCCTCACCGAACGCCGGCGCGATATGGACAACGCCCGTGCCGTCCGTCAGTGTAACATAGCCATCGCAGGTGATATAGTATGCCTTTTTGCCCTGCTGTCTGCAAAGCTCTACCGCACAGTCAAAAAGCGGCTCGTATTCTTTATATTCCAGTTCCCTCCCGGTGTAGCGGGCAAGAATCTCGTAGGCCGGCCTTACCGCGTCCTCCCCTTCTGCCATCTTTGCAAGCTTCCCAAGCACCGTATCAAGCAGCGCCTCCGCCATATAATACGTGTACCCGTCCGCTGCCTTCACTTTTGCGTAGGTTTCGTCCGGGTTCACACAGAGCGCCACATTGCTCGGCAGTGTCCACGGTGTCGTCGTCCAGACAAGGATGTAAGCGTCCTCATCCTTCATCTTAAAGCGCGCGATCGCGGAGCGCTCCTTCACATCCTTGTAGCCCTGCGCCACC